>JBBRIY010000216.1:0-5230 GCA_038220215.1 Propionibacteriales bacterium | reverse complement strand
GCGTCGAGAGCCCACTGCAAGCAGGCTTCGCGCACGTCGCAACGGCGGCAGACCTTCTTTGCCTCCGCGATCTGCATCAAGGCGGGACCCGTGTTTCCGATGGGGAAGAACAACTCCGGGTCTTCTGTCAGGCAGGCAGCCCTGTGGCGCCAGTCCATTCAGTAACACTCCTAGGTAGGTGGGCCGAATTGGCGGTTGGCCCGAGCACGCGTCACCGGGCGCGGTAGAAACCAACGCCCGGCGTCAAGACTGACAACTCTAGCTTGCCACCGCAAGAGCAGCCAGCATTTTGCACAAGTGATGTCATGCGCTCACATCGGCTGCACGAACCGGCGCATGCCCCGTCGGGGCGACTACGCTTGCGCCCGTGTCCGACCTGAAACGCTCGCAAACACCTGGGCTGGTGGTCGCCGCCGCCGGTTCGCTTCTCGTCGGAATGGCACTGATTGCCCTAGCCGCAGCGTCGCTGGCTGCGGGCCACGGTGCCTTCAGCGGTGGTGTGGCTATCGCCCTGATCCTCTACGGCCTCGCGATGGCCGGCGGCGCGTTCGCGCTCTGGCGTGGCAGCATCCTCGGGCGCGGTCCGGTGATTGCCATGGCATTGCTGAACCTTGCTGCCGGCTACACGTTCACGGCCGCCGCACCGTGGGCGTGGCTCCTGGTGGGGGTGTCGGCGGTGACCGTCGTGGCCGCAGCCCTGCCCAGCACGAGCCGGGGACTTCACCTGCGCCCACTCAACGCAGGCGACGAGCCCCCGCCGAAGGCCGACCAAGAAATGTGACGGGTTCGCCGAGGGACGCCCCGGCAAACGCCGTCGTGACTGCTGCTGCCACCTCGTCCACCTGATCTGCGTGCACCAACGCCAGCACGCAGCCACCGAACCCGCCGCCGGTCATCCGTGCGCCGAGGGCGCCAGCGGCACACGCTGTCACGACGGCCAGGTCGACGCTGGTCTCCGTGATCTCGTAGTCGTCCCGCATCGACGCGTGTGAGGCGGTCATCAGTTCGCCGAGCCGGACGTAGTCGCCGGCGTCCAGCGCAGCGACCGACTCCAGCACCCGTGCGTTCTCCGTGACAATGTGGCGCACCCGGCGTCCGATCAGTTTGGGCAGCTGGGCGAGGGCCGCGTCCAGGTCGGTCACGTCCCGCAGTGCAGGGACGCCGAGGATGCGGCTGGCTTCTTCGCAGTTCGCCCGACGTGCGGCGTACTCGCCGTCCACGTGGCTGTGCCGGGTGCGGGTGTCGACGACGAGGATTTCCAGCCCGGCACCTGTGACGGCGAGGGGCACCTGCCTGCTGGCGAAGTCGCGGCAGTCGAGGAACAGGGCGTGGTCCTCGATGCACAGGGTCGACGCGGCCTGGTCGAGCAAGCCGGTGGGGGCGCCCACGTAGGCGTTCTCGGCCGTCCGGGCCAGTTTGGCACGCTCGAGCGGCTCGATGTCGAGACCGTTGAGGTCGGCCAAGGCTGCGAGCGTCGCACACTCGATGGCGGCAGAGGACGACAGGCCGGCCCCCAGCGGCACGTCAGAGGTGAGTACGACATCCGCCCCGCCGACGGTGTGGCCGGCCTGTTGCAGGGCCCACACCACGCCGGCGAGGTAGGAGTGCCAGCCGGGGCTCCCCGGCAGCAGGTCGTCTCCGCCGAGCTCCACGGTCTCGTCGAGGTCGACGGAGCGGAGCCGCCAGCGGCCGTCGGCCCGCGGTGCCGCCGCGACGTAGGCGGCTTGCGGCAGGGCGAACGGCAGGACGAACCCGTCGTTGTAGTCGGTGTGCTCGCCGATCAGGTTGATGCGGCCGGGGGCGGCCCAGACCCCCGTGGGGGCGTGACCGGTGAGCGCGCTGAAGGCAGCGATGACCTGCGGGGTAAGCACCGCTCAATCCTCCTCGTCGTCGAGGCGGGCAAGCCAGGTGGCCAGCCGCTCAACGGCATTCTCGTGCTCCGGGTACTGGTCGACGAACAGGGTGAGCTTTTCGGACAGCCAGGCGAAGCTGACGTCCTCCTCGCCGCGACGGTCGGCCAGTTCCTCGATGCCCCGGTCGGTGAAGTACATCAGCCGGCGAGTGCACGGTTGAGCAGGTCGGACTCCTGCGCAGTGTGCACCTTGACCGAACCCACCGAGGGCGCGGAGGCCGCCGGACGCATGATGCCGGTCATCTTGAGGTCGTAGTCAGGCAGGAAGGTGGCGATCGCCTGCGGAAGGTGGAGTTGCAGGAACCACCAGGCGCCCTGGTTCTCCGGCTCGTCCTGAGCCCAGCGCACCTCGGTCACCTGCGGGTACTTCGCCAGCTCAGCCGCCAGTTCACGGGCCGGCAACGGGTAGAGCCGCTCCAGCGGCAGGATGGCCACCTGCGCGTCGAGCCCTGCGTCGTGGCGTGCCTGCACCAGCTCCCAGCGGATCTTGCCCGAGCACATCACGATCCGCTTCACCGCGGCGTGGTCGGTGATCGTCGGGTCGCCCATAGCGGGCTGCCAGCGGCCCTGGGTGAACTCGGAGACCGGGGACACCGCCACCTTGGAGCGCAGCATCGACTTCGGCGTCATGATGACCACCGGACGGTGCCAGTTCACGTAGGCGTGGGTGCGCAGCAGGTGGAAGTAGCTGGCGGGGGTGGACGGCTGGCAGACGGCCAGCGCGCCTTCTGAGCACAGCGTCAGCCAGCGTTCGATCCGCGCCGAGCTGTGGTCAGGTCCCTGGCCCTCGTAGCCGTGGGGGAGCAGCAGCACGACGCCGGACTTCTGCGTCCACTTGGCGTTTCCGGCGGCGATGAACTCGTCGGCGATGGTCTGGGCGCCGTTGGCGAAATCGCCGAACTGGCCCTCCCAGCACACCAGCGCATCCGGGGCCGCCACCGAGTAGCCGTACTCGAAGCCCATCGATGCGTACTCGCTGAGCAGGGAGTCGAAGACGTGGAACCGGCCCTGGTCGGGCATCAGGTGCTTCAGCGGGACGTAGGCCTGATTCGTCACCCGGTCGATGACGGCGGCAAAACGCTGGCTGAACGTGCCACGGCGGGTGTCCTGACCGACGAGGCGGACCGGACGACCTTCCATGAGCAAGGAGCCGAAGGCCAGCAGTTCCGCGGTCGCCCAGTCGATCGGCCCCGTGCGGATCGCGTCCGCGCGGCGCTGCAGCTGCGGCAGCACCTTGGGGTGCACCGTGAAGCCCTCGGGGAAGGTCAGGTGGGCCTTGGCCACCGCCTCCATCTGGTCGACGGTGATCGCCGTGCCCTGCTCCTTGCCCAGCTTCGCCGGGTAGTAGGGCGCCTTGCGGTAGGACTCGTCGTCAGTAACCACGGCTTCGCGGACCTCGCGGAACACGCCCTCGAGCCGGTTGCGGAAGCGGGCCATGACGGCCTCGGCATCCTCGACGGAGATGTCGCCGCGCCCGATCAGGGCCTCGGTGTACAGCTTCCGGACGCTGCGCTTCTGCTCGATCAGGTCGTACATCAGCGGCTGGGTGAAACTCGGGTCGTCCCCCTCGTTGTGCCCGCGGCGGCGGTAACAGACCAGGTCGACGACGACGTCCTTCGCGAACCGCTGGCGGAAGTCGAACGCCACCTGCGCCACCCGGGCGACGGCCTCGGGGTCGTCGCCGTTGACGTGGAACACCGGCGCCTGGATGGTCTTCGCCACGTCGGTGCAGTAGGTGGAGGAGCGCGACTCGATCGGTGCGGTGGTGAATCCCACCTGGTTGTTCACCACCAGGTGGATCGTGCCGCCGACCTTGTTCGCCCGCAGCTGACTCATCTGCAGGATCTCGTACACCACGCCCTGCCCGGAGAAGGACGCATCGCCGTGCAACAGGATCGGCAGCACCGGCCAACCGGGCACCTTCCCGACCCGGTCGATCTTGGCGCGCACGATGCCCTGGACCACCGGATTCACGGCCTCGAGGTGGGACGGGTTGGCTGCGACGGAGGTCTTGATCGTCTTGCCGCTGGCTGCGGTGAACTGTCCCTCGGAGCCGAGGTGGTACTTCACGTCGCCGGAGCCCTGGGTGAGGCGCGGATCGAAGTTGCCCTGGAACTCCTGGAAGATCTGGCCGTAGGACTTCCCCACAATGTTGGCCAGCACGTTCAGGCGTCCGCGGTGAGACATGCCGATGATGGCTTCGGTGACACCGTCCTCTGCTGCCTGCTCGCACACCTCGTCGAGGAACACGATCGTGGACTCGCCGCCCTCGAGCGAGAAGCGCTTCTGCCCGACGAACTTCGTCTGCAGGAAGGTCTCGAAAATCTCGGCCTCGTTCAGCTTGTCGAGGATCCGCAGGTGTTCCTCCCGGGGCCAGGGCTCGAACGGACGCTCGAAGCGCTCCTGGATCCAGGTGCGCTGCTCATTGTCGGAGATGTGCATGTACTCGACGCCGACGCTGCGGCAGTAGGTGCCGCGCAGCATCGCCAGGATGTCGCGCATCGTTGCGACCTCGCCGGAGTGGCCGCCGAAGCTGCCCACCGGGAACTCGCGGTCGAGGTCCCACAGGGTCAAGCCGTGGTATTCGATGGCGAGCTCGGGGTGGCTCCGCTGCCGGAACTCGAGCGGGTCGATGTCGGCCATGAAGTGGCCGAGGTTGCGGTAGGCGTTGATCAGGCTGAAGATCCGGGCGCTGCGCGGGATCGAGCCGGCCCGGTCGTCGCTGAGGTCGCTGGCCCAGCGGATCGGGGTGTACGGCACCCGCAGGGCGTCGAAGATCTCGTCGTAGAAGTCGTGCTCGCCGATCAGGAGCTGGTGCATCCGGCGCAGGAACTCGCCCGACTGGGCGCCCTGGATGACCCGGTGGTCGTAGGTCGAGGTGAGCGTCGTGACCTTCGACACGCCCAGCTGGTTGATCCGTGCCGTGCTGGCGCCCTGGAACTCGGGTGGGTAGTCGATCGAGCCGACGCCGAGGATCATGCCCTGGCCGGCCATCAGCCGCGGCACCGAGTGGTTGGTGCCGAGCCCGCCGGGGTTGGTCAGGGATGCGGTCGTGCCTGCGAAGTCGGCAACGGTGAGGTTGTTGTCGCGTGCCTTGCGCACGAGGGCTTCGTAGGCGGCCCAGAACTGCGCGAAGTTCAGGTCCTCGCAGTTCTTGATGTTCGGCACGAGGAGCTGTCGGGTGCCGTCAGGCTTGCGCATGTCGATCGCGAGGCCGAGGTTCACGGTCGGCGGGGTGATCAGGTTCGGCTTGCCGTCGATGACGTCGTAGGAGTTGTTCATCTCCGGGATCGCCTTCAACGCCTGCACCATCGCCCA
>JBBRIY010000215.1:0-5232 GCA_038220215.1 Propionibacteriales bacterium | reverse complement strand
TCCTGCTGTCCGGTCAGCGCTTCGGGGATACCCGGCGGCAGCGACCCGTGGACGGCCAGGTGCCACTGCGCGAACGCCGCGACCGCCGTGGGGAGCGTGGCGAAGATGCGGTCCTCGCCCACCTTGTCGACGAACCCAGCGGCGACAAGCTGGTCGCGGAGGTCCATCTTCACCCTGGCCATCGCGAACACGACCCCCGCGCTCTCGAGTGATGAGCGCAGCTGCTCCAGGGTGTCGACCGCGGTCAGGTCGACCTCGACGTTGGCCTCGGCGTTGAGCACGAACCACTCGGGCGGGGGATGGCTTTGGGCCACCGAAGCCATCGCCCTGCCGAGGAAGTCGTCGGCGTTGGCGAAGAACAAAGGCGAGTCGTAGCGGTAGACCACGAGGCCGGGCACCTGCGTTGCCAGCGGGTAATCAGCCACATCGTGCATGCCGGCCAGTCCGGGGACGTAGCCCAGGATCCCGTCGTGCGGGTGCACGATCCGCCGGATCAGGTCGAGGATCGACAATCCGACCGCGATCCCGATGCCGGCCAGCAACCCGGTGACCAGCACCCCGACGAGGGTGACGAGCGCCAGCACGAGTTCGCTGCGGCGGAAGGCGGCGATGCGGCGCAGTTCCGCCAGGTCGACCAGCCGGAGGCCCGCGTAGACGACGACGCCGCCGAGCGCTGCTCGCGGGAAGGCCGCCAGCACGGGGCCGAAGACGAAGATCGATCCCAGAACCATGCCGGCCGCGACCAGCGAATGCAGCTGCGTGCGGCTGCCGGCCGAGTCACCGATGACAGTCCTGCTGGCCGACGAGGAGACCGGGAAGCCGGCAAGGAAACCGTTGGCCAGGTTCGCCGCACCCATTGCCAGCAACTCGGTGTTGGCGTTCACCTGCTCCTGCTTGCGCGCAGCGAACGCCCGGCCGGTGAGGATCACGTCGCTGTAGCCGACGACAGCGATCCCGAGCGCCACCGTCAGGAGCTGCAGCAGGTCGATCCCGGCCGGGTTGGGCAGCGCGGGTACCGGAACGGTGGTCGGCACGGCTCCGATCACGGCGATGCCCTGTGCGGCCGGTCCCGCGAGCGCAACGGCAGCGGAGGCCGCGAGCATCACCAGCAGCGGCCCGGGCAGGGACGGCACCCAGCGACGCAGCGCGAACAGGGCGAGCGCGACGGCCAGCCCCAGCACGAGCGTCGGCACGTGGATGGCGCCGAGCTGCGCGAACACCGAGGCCGCTTGCTGCGTGGGACTCTCCCCGGTGATCTCCTGCCCGGTGAGGGTGCCCAGCTGGCTGAACACCATCAGGATCCCGATGCCTGCGAGGTAGCCCACCAGTACGGGCCGGGACAACAGGTTGGCGAGGAAGCCGACACGGGCGACCCGTCCGACCAGGCAGACGACCCCAACGGCTACGGCAACCAGTGCTGCGACCTCGGCACGGCGGGAGCCCTCCACCGGACCGGCGAGGGCGAGGATGCCGGCGGCCGTCATCAGGGCCGTGGTTGATTCCGGCCCGATCGACAGCTGCCGTGAATCGCCAAGCACGGCGTAGATGACCATCGGCGCCAACACTGCCCACAGGCCTGCGACCGGCGGCAGCCCCATGATCTCCGCGTAGGCCATCACCTGCGGCACGAGGTAGGCGGCCACCGTGATGCCGGCGATGAGGTCTCCCCGCAACCACGAGCGGTCGTAGCTGAGCAGGGTCACCACCCCGGGCGTCCACCTGCGCCACCCGGCGACCTGCCCTTGCTGCTGCACGCGGCCAACGTAACCGTTCCCGACACCCCGTCCCGCGGAGCTGGCATGAGAATATGTGCAGCAACTTCGCCCGAGTGTGACCGAATGCTTGTGAGCGGATGAGTAATACCCCTACTGTTCGGGTCACCCGAAGCTGTCCCGTCACCGACGCCGAACCGCCTGGAGTTCAAGCCACCTCCCGCGCCGAGACCGTCGCCGAGCCCACCCTTTCCCAGTCAGCAGAAGGGCCAACGACAATGTCCGAGCACATCCCGGCGTCAACGATCGAAGAGCCGGAGTTCCACCTGCCCAAGGACCACTGGCCGCTGCCGGAACTGTCCCTCACCGAAGCGCCGCATCCTCACCCCGACCTGTTGACGTTCGTCGACGTCCAGCGCTCGGCGGAGTATCAGAAGCTGCGCCACTCGTTCACGAGCTTCGCCTTCCCCACCGTCGTGGCCGTGCTGGTCTGGTACTTCCTCTATGTGGTGCTCTCGGTCTTCGCCGAGGGGTTCATGTCGATCCCCGCGATCGGCAACCTCAACGTGGGCATGTTGATCGGCCTCGCGCAGTTCCCCACGACCTGGTTCGCCACGTGGTTGTACGTCCGTCGCGCCAGCCGGGTCTTCGACCCGATGGCAGCACAGTTGCGTACGCGGATTGAGAACGAGGTCACCAAGTGACCACCCTCGAAACCGCAACCGGCAACCCGCTGATCAACATCGCCATCTTCGGCGGCTTCGTTCTTTTCACCCTTCTCGTCGTCATTCGGGTCACCCGGCAGTCCGAGAAGAAGGCCGGGGCCTTTTACACCGGCGGCGCGTCCTTCTCCGGACGCCAGAACGGCCTGGCGATCACGGGCGACTACCTTTCCGCTGCCGCCTTCCTCGGCGTCACGGGGGCTATCGCTGTCTACGGGTACGACGGCCTGCTGTACTCGGTCGGGTTCTTCATCGCGATCCTGCTCGCGCTGTACCTGGTTGCCGAGCCCCTGCGGAACACGGGCAAGTACACGATGGCTGACGTGCTGAGCTTCCGGATGAGGCAGAAGCCCGTCCGCACCGCTGCCGCCCTGTCGACCCTCACCGTCTCGCTGGTCTACCTGCTCGCACAGATGGCCGGAGCCGGCGGGCTGGTCGCCCTGCTGCTCGGCGTGAAGGACCCCTTCTGGCAGGCCGTCGTGATCGCCGGCGTCGGGCTCATCATGATGGTCTATGTGCTCATCGGCGGGATGAAGGGCACCACCTGGGTGCAGATGATCAAGGCGGTCATGCTGATCTCGGGTGGCGCAGTGATGTCGTTCTGGGTGATGTCCGGCCACGGCTTCAACCTCTCCGAGCTCCTTGGCTCTGCGTCCGCCGTGCATCCCAAGGGCGATGCGATCCTCAACCCGATGCTCCAGTACGGCGCGAATGGCTGGATCAGCAAGCTCAGCTTCTTCTCCCTCGCCATCGCCCTCGTGGCCGGCCCCTCCGGCCTGCCGCACGTACTGATGCGCTTCTACACCGTGCCGAGTGCCCGTGAGGCGCGCCGTTCGGCTGTCTGGGCGATCGTCCTGATCGGGATCTTCTTCCTGTTCACCCTGATCCTCGGGTTCGGTGCCGCGGAACTGGTGGGGGTGGACAACATCCTCGCCGCTCCTGGAAAGGCCAACTCGGCGGCCCCGCTGCTCGCGCTGCAACTGGGCGGTGAAGTGATGATGGGCGTCATCTCTGGCGTCGCCTTCGCCACCATCCTCGCTGTCGTCGCGGGCCTGACGATCACCGCTTCGGCCTCGTTCGCCCACGACTTCTACAACTCCGTCATCAAGTCGGGCAAGGCCGATCCGGCGGAGGAGGTCAAGGTCGCGCGCATCACGGCCGTCGTGATCGGGCTCCTGGCCATCGTGGGTGGCATCCTCGCGAACGGGCAGAACGTCGCGTTCCTGGTGTCGCTGGCCTTCGGCGTGGCTGCCTCAGCCAACCTGCCGTCCATCCTGATGACGATGTACTGGAAGCGGTTCAACACCCGCGGTTCGGTGTGGTCGATCTACACCGGTCTGATCTCTGCCGTGGTGCTGATCATCTTCTCGCCGGCCGTCGTCAGCGGGCCACTGGCGATCTTCCCGCTCACCAACCCGACGATCGTGTCGCTGCCGCTGGCGATCATCGCGGGCATCGTCGGAACCCTCACCTCGAAGGAGCCGGCGGATGCCCTGCTCCAGGCAGAGATGGAGGTCCGGTCAATGACCGGGGCCGGCGCGGAGGGCGCGATCGCGCACTGACTCAGCCGATTCCGGCGCCCGTTCCACCACGGTGGGGCGGGCGTCCGGCTGTCAGCGTCCGGTGATGCCGGAGACCCAGGCTCCCGGCAGGCCGAGCGCGATGCGCCAGGCCTCCGACGTGCGCGGGCTAAGGGTGCTGGTGACGCCGGTGACCGAGGTGGCCGTGATCACCTTCACCAGACCGCCGGGGTACCGCGCGGTGACCTTGAGCGATCGAAGCTTGCCGATCCGGAAGAGGTTCTCCGCCTTGGCTTGGCTCATTTTGACCGTCCAGCTGCGGTACGGGTTGCCAGGCGCGAGGACCGAGTACGGGTCGTCGACGTGGCTGAGGTACCCGATCGCGGTGGTGCCGAACGCCTCGGCATTGGACACCGTGCCGGAAGAGGTGACGCCGCCAGCCGTGTAGCTGCCGGACGAGGCGAAGTAGAGCGCTTCGGCGATCTCGCTCTGCGCGGCCGAGGAAGTCCGCACGATCTGCACCGTGCTGGGCGAGGGGATGGTCTGGTCGACCGCTCGCCTCCAGTAGGCGTTGCCCGCTCCCCCGGCCTTCTTCCAGCCCGTGTAGTTCTGGCTGCGGGAGTCGTCGAAGAGCTGGCAGTCACAGGCGGGGTTGCTGCCCGGCGAATTGTCGGCATGGTTCCACTTCGCCGCCTGCTTGATCACGTAGGACCGCGCAGCTATCACCTGGGCTTTGAGAGCCTCCAGGCCCCCGCCTGCGGCACTCCCCCACGACGACGGCATCTCGTCGAGGCCGTAGAGGTACTCGGTGTTCATCCTCACTTCGTTGATCACGTTGGGACGCTTGCCGATCACGGTGGCCTGCAGGTTGCCGTAGCGGTAGCTGCCCTGGGCCCCGGCGACAGCCACCGTCGCGGAATCCGCCCAACGGAACACAAGGCGAGCAGCAGCCAGCGTCCGTACCTTGCCGGAGACCAGCGTCACCTTCGCCGTGACCCTTGAGCCGCTCACCCCGATTGCGATCGGCGTCCTCGCCCTTGTGATTGCCAGGGTTGAGCCTCCGTCGGTCACCGAGAAGCCGCCGCTACTGACCGACAGCGACGTTGTAGTCCGTGAGTCGGCCGGCGGTCCCAACACCTGCACCTTGACGGTGCGGGTGTTGTTGTTCGCTGTGCCCACCTTGGCGCCGGAGTAGTAGTACTCGAGGATCTGCGCGGCACTCCAGCCCTTGCCCCGTGCCAGCTGGTAGGCGCCGTACTGGGACATGCCGACCCCGTG
>JBBRIY010000214.1:0-5246 GCA_038220215.1 Propionibacteriales bacterium | reverse complement strand
GTGCTGGAACTCCTGGTCTGCCCCTCGTGCCACGCGAGCCTGGCCTGGGACTACGAGGCGTCCGTCCTGGAATGCACCGGTTCGGACTGTGGACTGGCCTACCCGGTGCGCGACGGCATCCCGATCCTGCTGATCGACGAGGCTCGCCGGCCCGGCGCAGACGCCTGATGGACGACTTCGACGACTCCCGGCTCGAGGACGCCGAGGTGCTGCGTTCGGCCGACACCCTGCTGCGGCCACTGGCCGAGGCGGGTGCGAGGGTGCGGCGCGAACTCGCGTCAGCCGAAGGGCCGCTGAGCCAGCTTGAGTCCGAGCGGCCGCGGGCCATGATCACGTTCGGGCCGGAGGCCCGGCTGATCCGCGCGGTGCTTGAGCCCACCTGTCCCGTTCCCCTGGTCGCGTGGCCGCGCCTCGGACTGCCCGGCTGGGTGGGGCCCCTGGACGTCGTCGTCGTGATGGGCGGCGGTGACCGGGTCAGTATGGCCGCGGCCTTCGAGGCCGTCCGTCGTGGGTGCCGGCTGCTGGTGGCGTGCCCGCGGGATTCCTTGCTCGCCCGCGAGTCGGGCTCCTCGTCGACCACCGTCCTGCCGACCACGACCGGCGACCCGATGGCCGCAGCGATCGTCACTCTCGTCGCCCTGCACCACCTGGGCCTGGGCCCGGTCGTGAACCCGGAGGCCGTCGCCTCCGCGATGGATCAGGTGGCCACCGACTCGTCCTGGGCACTCGACGCCACCCAGAACCCCGCGAAAGCCATAGCCCTCGAACTCGCGGAGGCCCAGCCAATGGTGTGGGGCGGGTCGATCCTCGCCGCCCGTGCCAGTCGCCGGGTGGCCGAGGCCCTGCGCTCTGCCAGCGGACGGGTGGTGCTGTCCGCGGACGCCGGCGCGCTGATGCCATTGCTGGCCGCCGTGCCGTCGCGCGACCCGTTCGCCGACCCCTTCGAGGAATCGACGGCGGAGCGCCGGCCGGGCCTCGTCCTCGTCGACGACGGCATGGACGACGAGCATGCCGCCGAGGACCGCGAGCGCTTGAGTGGCAATGCGCTGGCCACCGACACGATGGTGTCGAACCTCATCTCGCTGTCGGGCACGCCGGTGGAGCGGTACGTCACGGTCCTGCAGCAGGGACTGTTCGCAGCCGCCTATCTGCAGATCGGCCTCGGCAGGATGCCCCGATGACCCCCCACCCTCCCGACTTGTCAGAAGTACAGGAGGCTATAGCCCTCCGTGGTTCTGACAACTCGGCGGATGGAAGGATGGCGGAATGAGCACACAGGGCGGGAACCGGGCGATCATCGCCGCGCTGACCGCGAACGCGTTCATCGCGGTCACCAAGTTCGGTGCGTGGGCGCTGACCGGTGCCGCGTCGATGCTGGCCGAGGGTGTGCACTCGGTGGCAGACACCAGCAATCAGCTCCTGCTGCTGCGGGGAGGGGCGGTTGCGAAGCGGGAAGCGACCGACGAGCACCCGTTCGGCTACGGCAGGGCGCCCTTCATCAGCGCCTTCCTGGTCTCGGTGATCCTGTTCAGCCTCGGCGGCCTTTTCGCCGTGTACGAGGCCTTCCACAAATACGAGGAGATCGCGGCCGGTCACCCGAACGAGCTGCTCGAGAGCCAGTGGTGGTGGGTGCCGATCGCCGTCCTCGGGTTCGCGATCCTCGCCGAGGGCTTCAGCTTCCGCACGGCGATCCGCGAGTCAGTGCCACTGAAGGGCACGAAGTCGTGGCCGCAGTTCATCCGTTCGGCCAAGTCGCCGGACCTGCCGGTGATCCTGCTGGAGGACTTCGCTGCGCTGCTCGGCCTGGTCTTCGCCCTGATGGGGGTCGGCATGACCCTGCTCACGCACAACGGCCTGTGGGACGTGGCCGGTACCGGACTGATCGGCGTGCTGCTGATCCTGGTTGCGGTCACGCTCGCGATGGAGACCCGCAGCCTGCTGCTGGGCGAGGCTGCCACCCCTGAAGCGATCGCCGGCATCACGGCTGCGCTCGCCGGCGCCGACGGCGTGCTGCGCGTCATCCACCTCAAGACCTTGCACCTCGGTCCGAGCGAGATCCTGGTCGCTGCCAAGATCGCCGTGGAGCCGACCGTGTCGGCTACCCGCGTCGCCGAAGTGATCGACAACGCGGAGGCAGCCATCCGCGCAGCCAATGCCGAGGTCACAGCCCTCTACCTCGAGCCCGACATCGACCGCAGCGTCACCGCCTGAGCACCTCACGGACGGTGGCGAGCGTCCCCTCCACCTCACCGGGCACCGACTCCACGTAGGCGGTCTCAGGGAAGGCGACCAGCATTCCGAGCATGTCGGCGTACAACTCCTCGATCGTTGCAGCACCCGGCGCAGCCTGAAGGTGCGCGGCGTCGGAGTGGTTCGGCTCCGCTGACGTCCCGCGGGCACGGAACCGCTCGGCGGCCTCCTGCGGGCTGCTCACGAGGGCGACGAGCAGAAAGGTCGCCCCGACGTCGCCGGCGAGCTCCCGGAATTGCTCGATCAGCTCGGGACGGCGCAGGAACTGTGGCACCACCACATCCCCGCCGTGTTCCAGCTGGACGCGGGCCGCGGCGAGAGCGAGCTGGCGAGCGCGGATGCCCGCCGCCGCGGGGTCGGCCTTCCAGTTCCCGAGCTGGCCGCGCAGCGTGTCGAGGTCGAGCAACAGGGCCAGGGGGCGGGCGTCCACCAGCAAGCGCGCGAGGGTCGACTTGCCGCTGCCCGGGGCGCCGGTCAGGAACACCAGTTGGGCCATCGCTACTCCTCACGCACGCCTGGGTCGGCCGACACCAGCCACGCTAGTAGGGTCTCGGTGTGGATTACCGTGTCGCTGACCTGAACCTTTCCGCCTTCGGACGCGAGGAGATCACCCTCGCAGAGCACGAGATGCCGGGCCTGATGGCCCTGCGCGAGCGCTACCGCGACAGCCGGCCGCTGCGCGGGGCCCGGATCGCCGGATCGCTGCACATGACCATCCAGACCGCCGTGCTGATCGAGACCCTCGTCGAGCTCGGCGCGCAGGTGCGCTGGGCGTCGTGCAACATCTTCTCCACCCAGGACGAGGCTGCTGCTGCGATCGTCGTCGGCCGCGACGGCACGCCGGAAGACCCCAAGGGTGTTCCGGTCTTCGCCTGGAAGGGCGAGTCGCTGGAGGAGTACTGGGCGTGCACCGAGCGCATCCTCGACTGGGGCGACTCCCGTCCCAACATGATCCTCGATGACGGTGGCGACGCCACCCTGCTCGTCCACAAGGGCGTCGAGTTCGCGAAGGCCGGCGCGGTGCCGGAGGCGACGGACACCGACGCGCCCGAGTACCAGGTGGTGCTCGCGACGCTGCGGTCCTCCCAGCTCGACTGGGTCAGCGTCGCCAACAGCATCTTCGGCGTCACCGAGGAGACCACCACCGGCGTCCACCGCCTGTACGAGATGTTCCGCAACGCCTCCCTGCTGTTCCCGGCCATCAACGTCAACGACTCGGTGACCAAGAGCAAGTTCGACAACCGCTACGGCATCAGGCACTCCCTGATCGACGGAATCAACCGGGCCACCGACGTGCTGATCGGCGGCAAGACCGCCGTCGTCTGTGGGTACGGCGACGTGGGCAAGGGCTGCGCCTCCGCGCTCTCCGGTCAGGGCGCCCGAGTGATCATCACCGAGATCGACCCGATCTGCGCGCTGCAGGCGTCGATGGACGGCTACCAAGTGGCCACCCTCGACGATGTGGTCGCCACCGCGGACATCTTCATCACGGCCACCGGCTGCCTGCACGTGATCTCCGCGGAGCACCTGGCGAAGATGAAGCACCTCGCCATCGTCGGCAATATCGGCCATTTCGACAACGAGATCGACCTGACCGGCCTCGACATCATGGGCGGCGTCACCAGGACCAACATCAAGCCGCAGGTCGACCGCTGGAACTTCGCGGACGGCCACTCGGTGATCGTGCTGAGCGAGGGCCGCCTCCTGAACCTCGGTAACGCCACCGGCCACCCGAGCTTCGTGATGAGCACGTCGTTCACGAACCAGGTGCTGGCCCAGATCGAGCTGTTCACGAAGCCGGAAAACTACCCTGTGGGTGTCTACACGCTGCCCAAGCAGCTGGACGAGTACGTCGCCCGGCTGCATCTCGATGCCCTCGGCATCCATCTCTCCGAGCTCTCGCAGGAGCAGGCCGACTACCTGGGCGTGCCCGTGGCCGGCCCGTTCAAGGCCGAGCTGTACCGCTACTGACGAAGGCTCAGCCGCGGGGGATCTCGAAGCGCTTCAGGTTCGCCTTGCCGTCGGTGAGGGTCTTCCAGGCACCGCGGTAGGTGAGGACGGCGAGGCCGGCCGTGGGGAACTTCGCCGCGACACGCTCCGTCAGCGGGGACGGCTTGCACAGGCTCACGATCAGGTCTGACAGTGTCGGCTGGTGGCCGATCAGCAGCGCGGTGTGCTTGGTCTCGTCCAGCTCGTGCAGCTCCGTGATCAGTTCGGTCGCCCAGGCGTGGTAGACCATCTCGGACGTGCGCACGTCTGCGCAGCTCGCGCCACCGGTCTGGGCCGCCTCCCAGGTCTGCTGGACGCGGGTGGCGGTGGAGGCCAGCACCACGTCGATGTCGTAGCCCGCCAGCACGGCACCTGCCGCGACGGCGTCGCGCTCACCCCGGTCAGACAGTGGCCGGCGCAGGTCCGGTTCCGTCGTCTGCCAGGAGGACTTGGCGTGGCGGAGGACAATCAGCGTCTTGGTGGCCATGGGCCTCATCCTAGGGCGACACGCCCTGCCTTCGGGGGCTCAGCTCTCCGGGCCGTCGTGACTCATCGTTTGCCAGATCTCCTTGCACTCCGGGCAGACCGGAAAGCGGTCGGGGTTGCGTGAAGGAACCCACACCTTGCCGCACAGTGCGATCACCGGGGTACCCATGACCATGGCCTCGGTGAGCTTGGCCTTGGGAACGTAGTTGGAAAATCGCTCGTGGTCACCCTCCTGCGGGCGCAGGTCGGTGCGCTCCTTGACGATCGTTGTCGTCTGCGGGTTCTCGCTGGTCATGCAGACCGCCTTTGTACGTCCGAGTCTTGACCCCAACCGTACCCAGAAAACCCACTGGGCGCGCTCGCTGCCCGGCCGGGTATGGCTGCCGTGAGACACTACTGGGCGGTCAGAACAAGGGGAGCACGAATGAGCGGGGAACTGGCAGCGGAGACGGTCACGCGCCCTTCGCGCCGCGGCCTCACCGTCGGGCTGCTGCTCTGCGTCGTCGCGATCGCGTTCGAGG
>JBBRIY010000213.1:0-5259 GCA_038220215.1 Propionibacteriales bacterium | reverse complement strand
GCTCTGGCTCGCCGACGGCCGGTGGAGCTGGCGTCGCGCCGGCGCAGTGGCCTTCTGGCTGGTGCTGGCCTTCTCGCTCGTCCCGCTGGTCTGGCTGGCCGCAGCGCTGACCGCCCTCCTCACCGGGCTGCGTTCCCGCCGCCTCGCCGCCTGGGCCCAGTGGGCCGTGGTGCTGGCATCCCCGGCCCTGCTCCTGATCGGCCCGTGGGGCCAGACGATCCTGCGCTACCCCGGACGCCTGCTGACCGGCATCGAGCCCGTGCTCGCGCCGATGGCAGCACCCGAGCCGTGGACACTGCTGGTCGGGCACACCCTCGGCGACGCATCACCGCCGCTGTGGGTCTCGCTCGCCTTCTTCGGCGTCTGCTGGGCGGCGGCCGTCCTCGGCGCGTCCCGCCGCCCCGGGATTGCAGGCGTCGCGCTCGCCGGCGCGGGCCTCGCGGGCCTGATCGCCATCACCCTCACCCGGCTGGTCGTCGAGGTGCCCCCGGGGGCGTGGGCCCGCCCCCAGGCCCTGGAGTGGCAGCTCGGACTCGTCGCAGCCCTGGTGCTGGCGGCCTGCGCCGGCCTCGACGGCATCGCGACAGAACTGCAGGGACGGGACCTCGGCCTTCGCCACCTGGGCAGCCTCGGCCTCTCCGTGACCTGCGTCGCCGCCATCGTCGTCGCCGGAGGGTGGTGGATGTGGGCGGGGCAGACCGGCCTCACCCGGACGCCGGTGGGCGCCGTGCCGGCCTTCGTCCGCAACGCCCAGGTGTCCGCCATCCCGAGCCGCACGCTCGCCCTCGTGGCCGACGGCGGACAGGTGCGCTGGGCGTTGCTGGAGGGCGACTTCGCACGGCTCGGTGACGCCGAGCGCGGCGTTGCCTTCGGCGGGGACCCGGCGGCCAAGGAGCTTGCGGCGTCGGTTGCTGCACGGCTGATCGGCGACAGCGCCGACGACCAGCTGCTGCCCGACCTGGTGAGCCTCGGCGTCTCGCACGTCACCCTCGCCGGAGCGGACGCCCTGCAGCGGAGGGCGCTCAACAACGTCCCCGGCCTGGGCCTGGGCACCGGCGACGAGACCCAGTACGTCTGGCCGGTGCCGGACGCCGCGATCGCCGTCCTCGTGACCGCATCCGGGCGCCAGGAGGTCGGCAACGGCACGGTGATCCCGCCCGGCCCACCCGACCGGCTGCTGCAACTTGCAGAGCCACCCGATCCGCGCTGGGAGATGCGGGTGGGCGATGCCGTCCTGGCACAGGTCGCCACCTCCGGACCCGGCACGGCCTTTTCCGTCGGCGCTGCCGGTGGCACCCTCAGCTACCACCTCGCCGACGGTTCCCGGTGGTGGGCGTGGGCCCAGTTGGCCGGCCTGCTGGTGTTGACCGTCCTTGCCGCGCCGTCGGTGCGTCGCCGAGACGAACCGTCCGGTCCGCGCCACATGGCAGGAGCCGCATGAACCGCTGGATCTGGCCCGGGGCCGTGGTCGTCGCGCTCGGCGCAGCGACGGCCGCCGCGTCGATCGTCGGGCCGCAACCGGCGCCGCCCGCGCCCTTCACCAGTTCGGCTTCGCGCGTGTCGGTCGTCTGCCCGGCCTTCGGGTCGGTGACGGCAACCGTGCGGGTCGCCGTTGCCGCGACCGGGCGGGGACTGCGCACGTCGGCGGTTACAGCACCCAGCGAGGGCAGTGACGCCGGGGCCTTCTCGGTGCTCACCGACACCGGGAAGCCCCTGCGCGTGTCTGCGCCGCTGCCGGCTCCGTTCGGCGCCACGACGGTGGTGGTGGCGGAGAACGGCCCCGATCGCGGGTTGTCCGCCTCGGGCTGTGTCGTGCCGCGAACCGACCACTGGTTCACCGGCGTCGACGTCCGCACGCAGGCCCAGAGCGAAGTGGTGGTGTCGAACCTCGACGGCACCACGGCATCGGTCGACCTGACCGCCTACGGCGAGGACGGCAAGGTCGCAGCCCCGCGCGGCGTCGAGGTGGCCGGAAACTCCTCGGTCACGATCTCCCTCGGTGTCCTGCCCCGGCTTCCCGGACCCCTTGCCGTCCGCGTCAGCAGTTCCGACGGACGGGTCGCGGCGTTCCTGCGGCAGCGCACCTGGCAGACCGATGTACCGCTGGGGGTCGACTGGCTGCCCTCGGGCGCCGAGCCGGCCACCGACCTGGTCGTCCCCGGCATTCCCGGAGGCACCGGCGCACGCCGGCTGGTGCTCACCAATCCGGGGGAGCGGACGGCGACCGTCACCGTCGGCGTGCTGAGCGCGTCCGGGCCGATCGAGCTGGCCGGCTCCGAGCAGGTCGAGGTGCCGGCGGGTGTCACCAGAACCATCGACCTGGCCGCAGGCCTGGCCGAGGAGGCCGGGGCCTTGAAGCTCACGTCCACCCAGCCGGTGACGGCCGGCATGTGGCTGGACAGCGGCGGGGACGATGCTCGTCGGGATCCCGCCTACACGGTCGCGACCGCCTCGTTGCCCGCCGACGCGGTCTGGCCGCTGGCGATCGGGAAATCAGGAAGCACCGTGCTGCAGCTGGCCAATCCCGGCGAGGCGGAGGCAAGGGTCAGCGTGACGACCTCTGCGAACGCCGAGGTGCCGGGCGAGCCGAAGATCGTGACGGTGGCCCCGGGTTCGACGATCACGGTTGCCCTGGACGCGGCAGCAGCCATCGTCGTCCGGGTGCAGACCCAGGCGACGGACCTGCGGGGAGCGCTGGTGAGCACGGAGAGGCTCGGCAAGGTGCGGGGGCTTTCCGTCGTCGACCTGGCAGCCCAGGACACCACCGGAGTCTCGGGGCACGTGGTCTTCGACCCGCACACCGGCAGCTGAGGTCAATCCCAGTCGTCGGTCTCGCCGTGGGGGTCCAGCTCGTCGAAGCCGATGCCGGTGAGGGCGGACAGCTGCTCGAGGAGGGCCCGGTGCACCAGCCGCCGCAGGTCGCCGCGGGAATGTGCGCGATGCTCCAGCGGACGCCGGAACAGCACCACCTGGCCATTGCGTCCGGGTTGCGCGGGGACGGCTGCGGCCAGGGGCACGCGCTCGCTGTGCCAGGCGGCGAGGTTGCCGGGCACCTCCTCGAACCCGATGTCGATGCCGACGACCGCTCGCGGGCAGGCGTCCGCGGTCCGTGCGACGGAAGCGCCCAGGCATTCGGCGAAGAAGTCGGCACCCCGCGGGCGTTGCCGTAGCGGGACGGTGGTGCCGGTGAGCACATTCGGCTGGGCCATCGGGCCACGCAACCCGCGGCCGTGCCGCTCCCGACGCTTCATGCCGCCACGATATCTGCCCAGCGCGCCACACCGTCCGCTGTGGCTCCCGGGCATGCCGGTCGGGCGGCGGTAACGTGACGGGATGATCAATCGGCGCTGCTCGAGAAGCACGTGCGCCGAGCCTGCGGTGGCGACACTCACCTTCGCCTACGTCGACTCCACGGCGGTGCTCGGTCCGCTGGCGCTCCGTGCCGAGCCGGGTTGCTATGACCTGTGCCGCGTCCACTCCCGTGGGCTGAGCGTCCCGCGCGGCTGGGAGGTCATCCGGCTGCCCGGCGACCTGAACAGTCCTCGCGCCTCGGCCGACGATCTGATGGCGCTCGCCGACGCCGTCCGCCGGGTCGGTCTCGGTGACGCACCGCCCGAGCCGGTGCAACCGGCAGTCACCCGTCGCAAGGGCCATCTGGCCGTGCTGGCAGACCCGCAGGACGACTGATCAACCACCCGCGCGCTGGCAACAGCTCCGGGGTTGTGTGGGCGATAGGCTCGCACGCGTGATCGAGCCCCACATTTTCAAGGCCAACGACATTCGCGGACTGGTTGGCGGCGCTACCCCGGAATGGGATCTCGACGGTGCCCGAGCGATCGGAGCAGCCTTCGTCGCAGCGTTCGGCCTTGCCGGAGCCGAGTTCGTCCTGGGAAGGGACATGCGCGCCAGCGGAAGGGAACTCAGCCTCGCCTTCGCAGAGGGAGCGATGGCCCAGGGAGCCAACGTCCTCGACGTCGGCCTCGCCAGTACCGACCAACTGTGGTTCGCCTCTGGCCATACCCACCTGCCCGGCGTGCAGTTCACCGCCTCCCACAACCCCGCCGGCTACAACGGGGTCAAGTTCTGCCTCCCTGACGCAGCGCCGATCACGCCGGAACTCATGGCGAAAATCACCGAGCTTGCCTACGTCGACCTGCCGCCGGTCGCAGAGCGGGGCAGCTACCGCGAGACCGACCTGCTGGCCGCGTACGCCGCCCACCTGCATTCCCTCGTGCCCCTGGACGGCATGCGCCGGCTGAAGGTCGTCGTCGACGCCGGCAACGGCATGGCGGGGCACACGACCCCGGCCGTGCTCGGACCACTGAACGTCGAGATCATCGGCCTGTTCACAGACCTGGACGGCAGCTTCCCCAACCACCCGCCGAACCCGCTGGAGCCGGCGAACCTCGTGGACGCCCAGCGCGCCGTCCGCGAGCACGGCGCCGACATCGCCCTCGTCTTCGACGGGGACGCCGACCGCTGCTTCATCATCGACGAGAACGGCGATGTGGTCAGCCCTTCCGTGGTGACAGCACTGATTGCCCGTGCGGAACTGGCACGGGAACCGGGTGCGGTGATCGTCGTGAACACCATCACCTCACGGGCTGTCTCCGAGGTCGTGGCCGCCGCCGGGGGCACGGTCGTGATCAGCGCCGTCGGGCACACACGCATGAAGGCGCTGATGGCCCAGCACCACGCCATCTTCGGTGGCGAACACTCCGCCCACTACTACTTCCGCGACTTCTGGGGTGCCGACACCGGCATGCTGGCGGGCCTGCACGTGCTCGCCCTGATGGGTCGGGAGGGCCGGTCGATGTCCGAGCTGGCCGCCGAACTGCCGCACTACGCCGCCTCCGGAGAGATCAACAGCACCGTCGACGACCCGGGAACGATCACGAGGTCGGTCGCCGAGGCCTTCGAGGGTCGCGGCACCATCGACTGGACCGACGGCCTGCTCGTCACCGGCGACGGTTGGTGGCTCAGCGTCCGGGAATCGAACACCGAACCCCTCCTCAGGCTCAACGTCGAAGCCAGGGGTGACAGCACCGTCGCGGCCCTGCGTGACGAGGCGCTGGCCATCATCCGAAAGGACAGCTGATGAATGAACTCTCCGCAGAAGTGCTGGAACTCCTGGTCTGCCCCTCGTGCCACGCGAGCCTGGCCTGGGACTACGAGGCGTCCGTCCTGGAATGCACCGGTTCGGACTGTGGACTGGCCTACCCGGTGCGCGACGGCATCCCGATCCTGCTGATCGACGAG
>JBBRIY010000212.1:0-5300 GCA_038220215.1 Propionibacteriales bacterium | reverse complement strand
CAGAACGGCCGCATCAACGTGTTGCTGCTCGGCGGGGACGCCGGGGCTGACCGCACCGGGATGCGTCCGGACTCCATGACGGTCGCCAGCATCGACGCCGAGACCGGCAAGACGGTGCTGTTCAGCCTGCCCCGCAACATGCAGCACGCTCCGTTCCCGGCCGACTCGCCGCTGCACGCGAAGTATCCGAACGGCTACTTCTGCCACGTCAAGAACCTGTCCGACGCCTGCCTGTTGAACGGGGTCTACACCCTCGCCGTGCAGAACAAGAAGCTCTTCCCCGGCGTGAAGTATCCCGGCGTCGAGGCGACGAAGGGCGTCATCGAGGAGACCCTCGGGCTGAAGATCAACTACTGGGCAATGATCGACCTCAAGGGCTTCCAGAAGCTCATCAACGCGGTCGGTGGCATCCGGCTCGACATCGGCAAGCGGGTCCCGATCGGAAGCCTGCATGGCCCGAAGGGCGTCTACGACTGGATCGAGCCGGGCAAGAACGTGAAGCTGGACGGTTTCCAGGCCCTCTGGTTCGCCCGCTCGCGGGAGTACTCCACCGACTACGAGCGGATGATCCGGCAGAAGTGCGTCTTGAACGCCATGCTCAAGCAGCTCAACCCCACGACCGTCCTCACCAAGTTCCAGGACATCGCCGCGGCCGGTGAGCAGATCGTCGCAACCAATGTGCCCACTTCGGAGCTGGGGATCCTTCTCGAACTGGCGGCCAAGGGGAAGTCCCAGCCGATGGGCTCGGTGAGCTTCACCCCGCCCCTGATCGTGCCGATGGATCCCGACTTCGCGAAGATCCGGCGCGTCGTCGCGGAAAAGATCGCCGCCAGCGAGGCGACCGCGACTCCGTCGGCCAGTGCGTCCGCGTCCGCGTCCGCCGGGACGACGGCGACGGCGAAGGCGACGGCCAAGCCGAAGTCGACCAGCAAGACCCAGACCGACAACCTCGACAACGTCTGCAAGGTCAGCAGCTGACCCTCACCCTCCCGAGTTGTCAGAAGCAGGGGACGCCAGGGCCCTCCGTGGTTCTGACAAGTCGGAGGGATAGGTGAGTCAGAGGGGGCCGGAGCCCAGGATCGAGAAGATCCACTTGCCGACCTCGGTCGTGATCTCCCTGCCGGTGGCGAAGTCGGCGGTGCGGGTCATCACGCAGGCGAAGTAGGACCGACCCTCGCCTTCGACGCCGCCCATCGAGTTCACCGCCCAGAGGTTGTCGGTCGACTGGAACTGCACCCACCCGTTCTTGAGATTGGTCGCAACAGATGCGGACCTGGGCTGGCCGATACCCCACGTCTGGTCGTCCTGCACCTTGCCCATGAGATCCCAGGTGAACTTGCACTGTGCATTTGTCAGCGCCTGAGAACCACCGTTGGCAAGGGTGTGTGCCAGCAGCACCTGGTCGTGCGGCGTGGTCCAGGTCCAGCTCCAGAAGTCCTTGGCCGGATCGCTGTGGCTCTCGGTCATCCCCAGGTCCTTCGCGAGCGCGTCATAGGCGGGACGGCCGCCGGCGTAGGCCCAGAGTGCGTCGGCTGCGTCATTGTCGGAGTTGGTGATCGCCTTGCGGGCCAGTTCGGTGTTCTCCGCGCTCAGTTCGCCACCGTCGGTAGCCGCCTTGCGCAGCGCCATCGAGACGATCATCGGCTTGGCCATCGAGGCGCTCTGGCTGGTGTAGTCGGGGTTGTAGCCGTACACCCCGCCGGTGCGCTGATCCTGGACCCAGACCGCGAACTGGTTGCTGCCGTGGGCGATGACCGTCATCACCGTGTCCAGTTGGGCGGTGATGGTGCCCGAAGGGGAGGCGGTGGGCCGGGCGATGTTCGGCGTGCCGGTGCAGGCGGCCAGCGCCAGGCCCCCGGTGACAGCTCCCGCTGAGGCCAGCAGGGAACGGCGGCTGATCGGGTTCATCGGAAGGCTTTCACTGGTTGTTCGTACCGGGAGCTGGCGTCATCATGCCATTGCACCGCCCACGCGTTCTGCTGCGGCCAGCCGCGCCAGCGCGTCGTCGTCCACCGGGCCCTCGACGACGACACTCGAACCTCCGCCCAGCAGGGGAGCGAGAACCGCAGCTGCCAGGGTCTCCCATGCAGTGGTGGGACGCACAAGGACACGCCCGGGCTGTGGCGTCACCGCGCCCGTGTCGGCGTGGGTGAGGGTTGTCCCGCCCATCTGCCACGCCGGGTCGGCGCCGAGGACTCCCGTTGCGTAGTGGGCGTCCGGCTCGGCGAGCGCTTCACCGGTGAAGTCCAGCACGCCCGGCGGCAGGTCGCGCAGCCCGAGGGCCAACGGGTGCAGGGAGCAGGCAATGGTGAGTGCCGGCGGATGCGGCTGCGGGTCATCCGGACCGACGACGACCAGCTCGGCATCGGGGGTGTGCTCGACAGAGACGCTGCATCCGTGCTGCCAGGCTGCCAACGGCCAGACAAGGCTCATCCAGTGCCCGGGATGCGCGGCGATCAGCGGCACGGACACCACGCCGGTGATCTCGAGGGTGTCCAGCAGGTTGGCGGTCTTGTCCACCCAGTTGGCGAACGTCTTCACGCTCAGTTCGGTGCGGGCACCGCTCTCAGGGCGGTACCAGGTGAGCAGGGGGCCGGCGCCGGCGCGCCGTGCGCGTTCGGCGAGGGCGCGAACGATCGGGTTGTCAGGCACCGCTTCATCGTAGGTGGACGCCTTCCGCGCCGTGGCGCCCCTGCCTGCGCAGGGGAACCCGGTTAGGCTCTCGTCGTGCGATACGTGGTGATCATGGCCGGTGGGTCCGGTACGAGGTTGTGGCCGTTGTCCCGCCAGGGCACCCCCAAGCAGTTGCTGCCGCTGATCAACGGCAAGAGCCTCCTGCGGCTGGCTTTCGAGCGATCGCTGGCCTCCGTTCCGGCAGAACGGGTGCTGGTGGTCACTGGTGCCGCCTACGCCGATGCTGTCGCCGCCGACCTGCCTGAGCTGCCGGCAGCCAACATCCTTGGCGAGCCGATCGGCAGGGACTCCCTGAACGCCGTCGCCTGGCCGGCTGCCGTCCTGGCCCTGCAGGACCCGGAGGCTGTCATCGCCCAGGTCTCCGCCGACCAGGTGATCGAGCCCATCGACGTGTTCGCTTCCTGCCTCGAGACGGCGTTCGCCGTCGCAGAAGCGGACGCCACGGCGCTTGTCACCCTCGGCGTGGTGCCGACCAGCCCGCACACCGGCTACGGCTATCTACACCGGGGCGAGGCGCTGGACGACTTCGCCGGCGCCCACCACGTGCTCGACTTCGCGGAGAAGCCGGCCCGTGAGGTCGCAGAGGGCTACCTGGCCAGCGGTGAGTACTGGTGGAACTCCGGCATGTTCGTGTGGCGCGCAGCCACGCTGCTCGAGCAGCTCCGGCTGTTGCTGCCGACGACCCACGCATCGATCACGAAGCTGGCCGAACACCCCGAACTCCTCGGCGAGATCTTCCCCGGGCTGGCGAAGACGTCCATCGACTACGGCGTGATGGAGCCGGTCTCGGCCGGTCACGGCAGCGCCCACGTCGCAGCCGTCGCGCTGCCCGTCCAGTGGCGTGACGTCGGAGGCTATGCGAGCCTCGCCGAGATCCTCGGCACCGACACCGCCGGGAACGCGATCTCCGGGCTCAGCGTCAGCATCGATGCCTCCGACAACGTCGTGGTCAACTCCGAGCCAGGCTCGGTGATCGGACTGCTGGGCGTCAGCGGCCTCGTGGTCGTGCGTACGGCGCAGGCCACGCTGGTGTGCAGCGCTGCCGACGCTGAGCGCATCAAGGAGTTGGTGGCTGCGGTCACCGCGCAGGCAGGTCCGCAGTTCGCCTGACGCGGGCCGGTGAACCGCGGGAACCGTCCTGTTCAGGGGCCGTCCACAGGCAGCCGATAGGCTGGCGGCGATGCTGTGGAGGTAGGACATGATCGACAACCTGAAACGGATCCGGGAACCCCTGACCTGGGCCGTGATCGCCATCGTGGCCGCCAACATCGTGCTCGGCATGGTGCATCTGGTCATCCAGCTCCAGCAGTCCGCGCCGGTCTACGAGGCGTTCCAGGAGATCGGCAGCTCGCTGATGAGCCTGAGCCTGGTCCTGGCCGTCGTCGCGCTGGTGTGCACCTGCTTCTTCATCGCCCCCGCGACCCCGCATGCCCTCCTGGTCACCAGGGTCGCCGCGGGCGTCCTCTCCGTCGGCGTCGTGCTGACCCTTGTCTGCTCGGCCATGGGGGTTGCCGCCTCGGCGAACCCGCTCGGGGTGGCGTTCGAGATCGTCGGCACCCTTCTCGACCTGATTCTGAAGGCTCTGGCGGCCGGTGTCCTCTGGGTACTCATGCGGGGGGTTGACGCCGGACGGATCGACACCGCGGCGCCGGCGGCGCTCCCGGCTCTGGTCGAGGCAGAGCCGGTAACCACTACCGAGGACGTGCCCACCGTGTGGCAGCGCGGGGAGGCGACCGGAGCAGTCTGGAGGACCGCTGACGAGGCGGCTACCGGCGTTCGCGGCGCCACCCGGCTGCCCGCGTCGGAGCCCCCGGCGCCGGGCGCGATCTTCCGCGACGAACCCGGGCAGCCGGGATCTCCCGAGCCCCGGATCTGACCCACCAGGGGGACGCCCCACCCGACGCGGCTGTATGAAAGCGCGGGATGGTAGCCCATCGGGGTTGACTTATGGGGAATGACAGGCATGTAATTCTCTTCAAGTAGTTCGCCATGGTGCCCCGCCGGTGAACTGGGTCGAGGGAGTTGTGCAATGCAGGAATTGTTCCTGGTCGTGGAGTCGGAGGCCGAAGGCCTTCTTGGCTGGCAGGACCGCGCTCTCTGTGCCCAGACTGATCCGGAAGCGTTCTTCCCCGAGAAGGGTGGTTCGACCCGCGAAGCCAAGAAGGTCTGCCTCTCCTGTGACGTGCGCTCCGAATGCCTGGAGTACGCCCTGGGCAAGGACGAACGCTTCGGCATCTGGGGTGGGCTCAGCGAGCGTGAACGCCGCCGCCTCAAGAAGCAGGCCATCTGACCGGTGCGTCACCGGGGTCCAGAGCCCCCGGTAGGCTGTTCCCCGCGATCCTGTGGTCAGGAAGGTTGAGCGTGAGCGAGGACGGCAAGGATCAAGACCCTTGGGCCTGGCTGCACACCGTCGACACGTTGACCCCTCCGGATTACAGCTCGTTCCATGTGATCGCAGCCGTGCTGCCCGAGGCGGGGGAGCCGTTGACCACCCGCTGCCGTGCGGCGGTGGAGGATTCCGAGGCCTCTGTCGAGCAGGTGCGCAACGACCTGCCCGGCGACGCCGATGGCGACTGGATCTGGGTGGTGCCCGACGACGTCGAGCC
>JBBRIY010000211.1:0-5427 GCA_038220215.1 Propionibacteriales bacterium | reverse complement strand
CGTCCGTCACAAGACGATCACCGAGCACATCCGTATCGACGGCCGTGGCGTCGCGGACATCCGCACGCTGTCCGCCGAGGTCGGCGTCCTGCCCCGCGTCCACGGTTCCGCGCTGTTCCAGCGTGGCGAGACCCAGATCCTGGGGGTGACCACGCTGAACATGCTCGACATGGAGCAGAAGCTGGACACGCTCGACCCGCAGACGACCAAGCGCTACATGCACAACTACAACTTCCCGCCCTACTCCACCGGTGAGACCGGTCGGGTCGGTTCGCCGAAGCGGCGCGAGATCGGCCACGGTGCACTCGCTGAGCGCGCACTGCTGCCGGTGCTGCCGAAGCGGGACGAGTTCCCCTACGCGATCCGCCAGGTGTCCGAGGCTCTCGGCTCCAACGGTTCCACGTCGATGGGTTCGGTGTGCGCATCGACCCTTGCCCTGCTGAACTCGGGCGTGCCGCTGAAGTCGCCGGTCGCCGGTATCGCCATGGGCCTGATGAGCGAAGAGATCGATGGGGAGACCAAGTACGTCGCCCTCACCGACATCCTTGGAGCAGAGGACGCCCTCGGCGACATGGACTTCAAGGTCGCAGGCACGAAGGACTTCGTGACCGCCCTGCAGCTGGACACCAAGCTCACCGGCATTCCCGCCGCTGTGCTGGCTGGTGCACTGCTCCAGGCCCGGGACGCACGGCACGCCATCCTCGAGGTGATGGCTGAGGCCATCGACATCCCCGACGAGATGAGCCCGTACGCCCCGCGGATCATCAGCATCCGGATCCCGGTCGACAAGATCGGCGAGATCATTGGCCCGAAGGGCAAGATGATCAACCAGATCCAGGATGACACCGGCGCGAACATCTCCATCGAGGACGACGGCACGATCTACATCGGTGCAGACAACGGCGAATCGGCCGAGGCTGCCCGGGCGATCATCAACGCCATCGCCAACCCGATGATGCCGGAGAAGGGCGAGCGCTACCTGGGTACGGTCGTGAAGATCATGCCGTTCGGTGCGTTCATCTCCCTGATGCCCGGCAAGGATGGCCTGCTGCACATCTCCAAGCTGCGTCCGCTTGCCGGCGGCGCGCGCGTGGAGAACGTGGAGGACGTCGTCAGCGTCGGCCAGAAGATCCAGGTGGAGATCTCCGAGATCGACGAGAAGGGCAAGCTGTCCCTGATCCCGGTCGTCGAGGAGAAGGAAGCTGTTCCGGCCGAAGCCTGAGCACTCTGATCGCCGAACCGGCGTCCCGCCTCGTGCGGGGCGCCGGTTCTGCGTTCCCGCAGACAGGTCTCCGCTGACAAGCAGTGACTTTTTCGCCGAGGACGGCGAATTTGTCACGGTTTGCGGGGGAGGGTTGCCGGGGACCCGGCCCAACGGGTCAGCCTAGGATGGTCAGACGACGAAGGGGAGCGCGATGCGGGTTGCGGTGTTCGGGGCCAAGGGCCGGATGGGTGCCGAGGTGTGCGCAGCGGTCGAGGCTGCTGCCGACCTTGAGCTGGTGGCAGCCGTGGACGCCGGTGACGACCGCGGCACCGTCGAGGCCGAGGCAGAGGTGGTCGTCGACTTCACCACCCCGGACGCCGTGATGGACAACGTCTCCTGGTGCATCGACAGGGGTATCCACGCCGTCGTGGGCACCACGGGCTTCACCTACGAACGTCTGGCCAGCATTCGCGAGCAGCTGACGGCCAAGCCGGAGGTCGGTGTGGTGATCGCGGCCAACTTTTCCATCGGCGCCATCCTGATGATGCACTTCGCGGAGCAGGCCGCCCGGTTCTACGAGTCCGCAGAGATCATCGAACTCCACCACCCCAACAAGGTGGACGCGCCGTCGGGCACAGCCCAGGCGACGGCCGGGCGCATCGCCGCTGCGCGAGCGGACGCCGGCCTCGGGCCCGTCCCCGACGCCACAGCCACCGGGTTGCCGGGGGCCCGTGGCGCCGACGTCGAGGGGATCCGCGTGCACAGCGTCCGCCTGCGCGGCCTGATCGCCCACCAGGAGGTGCTCTTCGGTGCGGAGGGGGAGACGCTGACCATCCGGCACGACTCGCTCGACCGGGCGTCCTTCATGCCGGGCGTCCTCCTCGGTGTTCGCAACATCGCCTCCCGGCCCGGGCTGACCCTCGGCATCGACGACCTGCTCGGCATCTGAGCATGCGCAAGGGGCTGGTCTGGACGCTCGTGATCGTGCTCGTCCTCGGCGTGGGCGGCTACTTCGGCGACAACTGGCTTCGCGGCTACGTGCAGGACCGGGCTGTTGAGGCGGCGGGGTCCTCCCTGGGCGATGGCGAGGCCACCGTCATGCTCGGCGGCACGCCGTTCGTTCTCTCGCTGATCACGCGGTCCGTGCCGAGCGCCCACGTCGAGGTCGCCACATTGCCGCTGGAGATCAGCGGGCACGCGGTGCAGCTCACGGACGTCGTCGCGGACACCGGCACGGTCACCCTCGGCGCCAGCCAGGTGAGCATCGCGACCCTGACCGGATCTGCCGTCCTGAGCTACGCCGACCTCTCGAAGATCGCCGGCATGCCCGTCACCTACGCGAACGACGGCAGGTTGAAGTCGACCTACACCGTGGAGCTGTTCGGGCAGAAGCTGAAATTCGCGATCTCCGCCCTGCCCGAGGTGGACGCTGCGGCCCAGGTCATCCGCCTGACCAAGCCGAAGGTCGAGCTCGGCGTCGATGACAAGTTCAGCAGCATCGCCCTGTCTCAGGACCAGGTGGACGCCATCGTCAAACCGATCAAGGTGCTGCTGGACCATGACCTGCGCCTGACCAGCATCACCCCGCGGGACAGCGGCGTGGCCGTGGGCGTGGCCGGAACGAATATCAGCGTCCCGATCCCCTGAGTCGCCAGGACCCGGTCAGCCGATTGCTGTGTGCAGCCGTACCAGCTTGAGGCTGGGGCCGCCCTCATTGACCGCGACCTCGCTGTGCCCACCGTCGGTGGCCCAGCCGGCCGAGGTGAGGAAACCGCGCAGAGCATCATCGGTTGTGCTCACCCACCAGGTCGCCCTGGTGAACCCGTCCGCCTTCAGGGTGTCGACGCAGGCGTTCAGCAGCCGTGAGCCGTGGCCCATCCGCTGGGCCTGGGGGTCGACGACGAACTCCGCGACGACCGCATCCTCGCCGGCTTCTGCGTCCGGATCATCCGACGGACCGACGGCGGCGAAACCCACCACCCGTTCGTCCCCGATAGCCACCAGCACCCGGAACTGCGCGAGCGGCGGACGGAGGATGGCCTGCTCCCAGCGCTCGGTCATGGTGGCGAGGTCGACGCTGGCGAGGACGTCGCCGGCGACGTCGCCCGGCAGGGTCTGCGTCCAGGCGCGGCGTTGCAGGGCAGCGATGCTCGCGGCTTCTGCAGGCAGTGCAAGGCGGACGGAATCGGCGATCACCGCGCCACTGTACCCGCGCGCCGGTGGCGAGCCTCCTGAGTAAGTTGTTCCCGTGCGAGAAAGCCTGAAGACCCCACCGGTGCTGGCCAGGGACACGCTGCGGATCACCCCGCTGGGCGGCCTGGGAGACATCGGACGCAATATGACCTCCTTCGAAGTCAACGACGACCTGCTGTTCGTCGACTGCGGTGTGCTGTTCCCTTCCGACGACCACCCCGGCGTCGACCTGATCCTGCCCGGCCTCCACCTGGTGGAGGACCGGCTCGATGAGGTGAAGGCACTCGTGCTCACCCACGGCCACGAGGATCACATCGGGGCTGTGCCGTACCTCCTGCGGCGCCGCAGCAACATCCCCGTCTACGGCTCGCGGCTGACGCTCGCCTTCGTGCGCGAGAAGCTGCGCGAGCACCGCATTCGCGACGTCGACTTCCGGGAGGTCGCCGAGGGTGACCGGATCACCGTCGGCGAGTTCGACCTCGAATTCCTCGCGGTCAACCACTCGATTCCCGACGCGCTCGCCGTCGTGCTGCGCACGCCCGGCGGCACCGTCCTGCACACGGGTGATTTCAAGATGGACCAGTTGCCCCTGGACGGCCGGCTCACCGACCTCAACGGCTTCGCCCGGCTGGGCGATGAGGGCGTCGACCTGTTCATGGCTGATTCCACCAATGCGGAGAGCCCCGGCTTCACGACCCACGAGCGCGAGATCGAACCGGCACTGGAGCGGGTCTTCGCGAACGCAAGGCAGAAGCTGATCGTCGCCTGCTTCGCCTCGCACGTGCACCGCGTGCAGCAGGTCATGGACGCCGCCGTCCGGCACAGGCGCAAGGTCGTGTACGTCGGACGCTCCATGGTGCGGAACATGAGCGTGGCAAGGGAACTCGGTTACCTGCGTGTGCCCGAGAACACCCTGATCGACCTGAAACAGATCGACAACTACCGCGACGACGAGGTCCTGATCATCTCCACCGGTTCGCAGGGCGAGCCACTCAGCGCGCTGTCGCGGATCTCCAACCACGAGCACCCGGTGGTCACGGCCGGTCCCGGCGACGTGGTGCTGCTGGCCTCCTCGCTGATCCCCGGCAACGAGAACCCGGTGTACCGGGTGATCAACGGCCTGGCCCGCAACGGCGTCAACGTCGTGCACCGGGGCAATGCGATGGTGCACGTCTCCGGGCACGCGAGTGCCGGTGAACTGCTCTACTGCTACAACCTGCTGAAGCCGAAGAACGCCTTGCCGATCCACGGCGAAATCCGCCACCTCATCGCCAATGCCAAGCTCGCCGTCGCCACCGGAGTGCCCGAGGACCGCGCGCTGGTTGTCGAGGACGGTGCGGTCATCGACCTCGCCAACGGCAGGGCCACCGTGGTCGGCCAGCTCGAATGCGGCTACATCTTCGTGGACGGACTCACCGAGGGTGAGATCGGCGACACCGAGCTGACCGACCGCAAGATCCTCGGCGAGGAAGGCTTCATCTCCGTCGTCTGTGTCGTCAACCTTCACTCCGGCAAGCTGGTCAGCGGTCCCGACATCCACGCGCGCGGGTTCGCCGACGACGACTCGGTGTTCGACGTCATCCGGCCAGAACTCGTGCAGGTCATCGAGAAGGCGCTGGCGGACGGGGTGGAGGACACCTTCCAGCTGCAGCAGCAGGTGCGCCGCACGCTCGGACGCTGGGTGAACAACAACTTCCGTCGCCGTCCGATGATCCTGCCGATCGTCGTCGCCACCTGACGATTGGCGGGCGTGACGCCGATTCGGGTATCGTAAGCAGGTCCCCGATTGGGGGCCGATTCTTCTGGGCGCTCTGATGTGCCTGATCTTGCAAGACTTTAAGGAGTACTCCAGTGGCTGCCGTCTGTGACATCTGCGCCAAGGGTCCGGGTTTCGGGCACAACGTGCCCTGGTCGAAGAAGAAGACCAACCGTCGCTGGAACCCGAACATCCAGCGCGTCCGCGCCGTCGTCGAGGGCACCCACAAGCGCCTCAACGTGTGCACCTCCTGCCTGAAGGCCGGTCGCGTCAC
>JBBRIY010000210.1:0-5439 GCA_038220215.1 Propionibacteriales bacterium | reverse complement strand
GTGACCGAGGCGTGGCTGTGCACGACGTGCTGCTGCTCGGGCAGGTCGTTGAGGTCGACCCGGCCGTCGGCCAGCCACTCCGCGTACGGGTGCTCGGCAGCGAGCTGGGCCTTGATCTCGTCGTCGTTGATCAGGCGGTGCTCGTTGAGGTCGACCAGCAGCATGCGGCCGGGCTTCATCCGGCCCTTCTCGATGACCTTCGCGGGGTCGATGTCGAGCACGCCAGCCTCGGAGGCGAAGACGACGAGACCGTCGTCGGTGACCCAGTACCGGCCCGGACGCAGGCCGTTGCGGTCGAGGACGGCGCCGATGAGGCTGCCGTCGGTGAAGGTGACAGACGCGGGGCCGTCCCAGGGTTCCATCAGCGAGGAGTGGAAGGTGTAGAACGCCCTGCGGGCCTCGTCGAGCTCGGCGTTGTTCTCCCACGCTTCGGGGATCATCATCAAGACGGCGTGCGGCAACGTGCGCCCGCCCAGGTGCAGCAGCTCGAGCACCTCGTCGAACGACGCGGAGTCGGAACCTCCAGGGGTGCAGATCGGGAACACCCGCGACAGGTCGCCCGGGATGGTCTCTGTCGCCAGCAGCGCCTCGCGTGCGCGCATCCAGTTGCGATTGCCCTTGACGGTGTTGATCTCGCCGTTGTGGGCCAGCAGCCGGTACGGGTGGGCCAACTCCCAGGCCGGGAACGTGTTGGTGGAGAACCGGGAGTGCACCAGCGACAGCGCCGATTCGACCCGCTCGTCCAGCAGGTCAGGGAAGACCTCTGCCAACTGCTGGGTGGTGAGCATCCCCTTGTAGACGGTGGTGCGGCAGGAGAGGGAGGCGAAGTACACCCCGGCCTCGTTGCGGGCGCGCTGGCGCAGCGGGTAGACCGCGCGGTCAAGGTCGAGGCCGGCGGCGAGGTCGACGGTGGACACGAAGAACTGCTCGAAGCAGGGCATGTTCTTCACCGACACCGGGCTCAGCGTGGAGTCGTCGGTCGGCACCGGGCGCCAGCCATGAACGACGAGGCCTTCCTCTGTGGCGAGGAACTCGATGGTGCGCTTTGCGGAGGCACGGCGTGCCGGTTCGGTGGACAGGAAAGCCATGCCCATGGCGTAGTGGCCAGGCTCCGGAAGGTCGAAGTCGACGACCTCGCGCAGGAACCGGTCGGGGACCTGGAGCAGCATGCCGGCGCCGTCGCCGGCGGCCGCGTCCGCACCGGTCGCGCCGCGGTGGTCGAGATTCTCCAGGGCTGTGAGCCCCTTGGCGACGATGGCGTGATCAGCGACACCGCTCAGTTGGGCGACGAAGGCGACACCGCAGGCGTCGTGCTCGAAGGCGGGGTCGTACAGGCCCTCACCGGGGCGGGCAGGCATTGAGTACAAGGCCATGTGATCACTCCCATCTACGCGAACGCGCGGGGCGGGTGCAAGCCAGTCGGCTGCACGCCGACGCTGCACGCTTGGAGCGTGAGCCTACCTGACTCCGCCGCCGCTTCGGCCCGTCCCACGTCCGAGATGGACGCGTGCTGAGCGTGCAGCGTTCCAGAAGGTGGTCAAGAAATCCAGATGGTGGACGCTGCTAGTCGTCGGATGCCCTTGTCGGACCCGGATCATCTGGTGGGGTCTCGGCGGAGGCATCGGCTGTGACCGTCTCAGCCTCGTCTCCGGCGGCCGTTGCGTCCGTGGCCTCGGGCGAAACAGCGGCGTCCGGCCCGAACTCGACGACGTCCTCACGGCCGGGACGGAACTTCGTCAACAGGACGAATGCTGCGATTCCGACGAGGCAGATCAGCATGGCGACCGCCTCATTGAACCGGATCGGACCGAAGACGCTGTAGGAGTAGTCGAGCCGGATGTGCTCGGTGAAGGTCCGCCCGAAGCCGTAGAGGGCGATGTACAGGGCGAACACCTTGCCCCGTCCCAGCTGGAACTTGCGGTCGGCCCAGATCGTCACGAGGGCGACCAACACATTCCAGAGCGACTCGTAGGCGAACGTCGGGTGGAAGGTCGCGTACTGCTCGAAGCCGGGTGCGCGGTGGGCCGGGTCGATCTCCAGGCCCCAGGGCAGTGTGGTGGGCTGCCCGTAGAGCTCCTGGTTGAACCAGTTGCCGAAGCGGCCCAGAGCCTGCCCGACGGCGATACCGGGGGCGAGGGAGTCAGCCAGCGCAGCGAACGAGATCTGCTGCCGGCGGCACTGCCACCAGCAGGCGAGGGCCCCGAAGCCAACAGCGCCGTAGATGGCGATGCCGCCCTGCCAGATGAACAAGGCGCTCCACGGGTTGATGCCAGGCCCGAAGTAGTCGCCCAAATGGGTCAGCACGTGGTAGAGCCGTGCCCCGACGATCCCCAGCGGGATGGTCCAGATCAGGACAGTCTCGAAGCTTTCCGTCCGGCCGCCGCGAGCGCGCCACCGGCGAAGGCCGATGACCCACGCCGCGATGATCCCGGTGATCAGGCATAGCGCGTAGATGTGGATCGTCAGGGGCCCGACCTGGAAGCTGCTGATCGTTGGGCTCGGGATGAACAGGGTCACGCGCCCATCCTTATCCGGCCGTCAAGCCTGTTGTCGAACCAGCCGCTCGAAGTCGGCCCGGTAGGTGCCGATCGGCGTGCCCTGCGTCCAGACAACGACACCGCGGCGGGAGGCGTCGAAACCGACTACCTGGGCACTGTGGGTCACGTCGTAGCCGCCATCGGACCGCTGCTCGATGCCCTCGACGGCAACGCCCATGAACGCGGCGACACCCTTGATGGCCGCGTCCTTCCCGGTGAGGCCGATGAAGCCCGGCTCGATGCGGGAGAGGTACTTCGCCATCACCGCTGGGGTGTCACGCTGCGGATCGACGGTCACGAAGACCACCTGCAGGCGGCTGCGGACCTCCGGGGAGAGACGGCCGGTGGCGGTCGCGAGGTCGGTGAGCGTGCTGAGGCAGATGTCGGGGCAGTTGGTGTACCCGAAGAAGAAGACCAGCACCGGCGCGGGGCTGCCGGTGCGCAGGTTGAAGGCCCTCCCGTTCTGGTCCTCCAGCGCCACGTCGGGCAGTGCGTAGGGGGTGGTAAGTTCCGCGCCGAGGTAGCCGGGCGGCGGGCTCGAGACGGTGATGGTCGCCGCCGGCGCGCAGCCGGCCAGCAGCGCGAGCGCGAACAGCCCCGCCAGCCACAGCCTCACGAATCGCACCCGCCCATGATGCCTGTGTGGGGCAACGGGCTGCGTCAGCGCCGGACGCCTTCGACGAGGTCGGCGAGGATGGCCCGCAGCCCGGTCAGGTCGTCGGGAGTGCCGGCAGCCTCGGCTGCCAGCAGGGTCTTGACGAAGGCAGAACCCACGATGACGCCGTCGGCGAAGCCGGTGACCTCCGCGGCCTGGTCTCCGGTCGACACACCCAGCCCGACGGCAACCAGGGTCTCGGGGGCGAGCGAGCGGACGCGCGCGACCAGTCCCGGCGCGGCACTGGAGCTCGCGGTCCGCGTCCCGGTGACGCCCATCACGGCCGTCGCGTACATCCAGCCGCGGCAGGCGGCAGCCGTGGACGCGATGCGCGCGTCGCTGGAGGATGGTGAGACAAGGAAGACGCGGTCCAGGCCGTGGAGGTCGGAGGCGGAGAGCCACTCCCCTGCCTCGTCGGGGATCAGGTCGGGTGTGATCAGGCCGGAGCCACCGGCATTGGCAAGGTCGCGGGCGAAGGCATCCACTCCGTACCGGTCGACCAGGTTCCAGTAGGTCATGACGACGGCCGGCGTTCCCGTGGAACGGACGGCCTCGACGGCAGCGAAGACGTCGGCGGTACGCACCCCGCGCTGCAGCGCCCGGGTGCCGGCCTGCTGGATGACCGGACCGTCCATCATCGGGTCGGAGTACGGCAGGCCGATCTCGACCAGGTCGACGCCGGGGCCGTCGCCGCCCTCGCCGCACAGCGCCTTCAGCGCGACCAGCGAGCCGGGAACGCTCGGATAGCCGACGGGCAGGTAGCCCACCAGCGCACCCCGACCCTCGGCCTTCGCCGCAGCGAAAGCCCTGGCGGAGCTTTCCACGGCGGTGCCGGTCGGCGGTGCGATGTCCTGGACACTCATGCGATGCCGCCGGTCGCGCAGTCGGGCTTGCCGGTGAGCCCGAAGTACTCGATGGCTGTTGCGACGTCCTTGTCACCCCGACCGGAGAGACAGATGACGATCACCGGCTCCGCCTCGGGCTGTTCGACGGCGAGGCGCTGGCCCAGCCGCATCACCCCCGCGAGCGCGTGCGCGGATTCGATCGCCGGCATGATGCCCTCGGTCTTGGTGAGCAGGTCGAAAGCCGCCATCGCGTCGGAGTCGGTGACCGCCTCGTAGGAGGCGCGTCCCGTCGAGGCGAGCCACGAGTGCTCCGGTCCCACGCCGGGATAGTCAAGGCCGGCGGAGATCGAGTGCGATTCGAGCGTCTGGCCGTCGGGGTCCTGGAGGATGTAGGTGCGCATGCCGTGGAGCACGCCCACCGAGCCGCCGTGGATGGCTGCGGCGTGGCGTCCGGTCTCCACGCCGTCCCCGCCGGCTTCGAAGCCGTACAGGGCTACAGCGGGGGTGTCGATGAAGTCAGCGAAGGTGCCCATCGCGTTGGACCCGCCACCGACGCAGGCAGCAACGCCGTCCGGCAGCCTGCCGAAGCGGCCCAGCATCTGCTCGCGGATCTCGGTGCTGATCACGCGCTGGAACTCCTTGACCATCTTCGGGAAGGGGTGGGGGCCGGCAACCGTCCCGATCAGGTAGTGGGTGTTGTCGACGCTCGCCACCCAGTCGCGCATGGCCTCGTTCATGGCGTCCTTCAGCGTCTGGCTGCCGGACTCGACGGCGATCACCTCTGCGCCGAGCAACTGCATGCGGGCGACGTTCAGCGCCTGCCGGTCGGTGTCGACACGGCCCATGTACACCCGGCATTCCATGCCCAGCAGGGCCGCTGCCGTGGCCGTGGCCACGCCGTGCTGCCCCGCGCCGGTCTCCGCGATCACGCGCGTCTTGCCCATGCGCCGGGTGAGGAGCGCCTGGCCGAGGACGTTGTTGATCTTGTGCGATCCGGTGTGGTTGAGGTCTTCACGCTTCAGCAGGACGCGGACATTGCCGCAGTGCTCGCTGAACCGCTTCGCGTCCGTGAGCGGGGTCGGCCGGCCGGCATAGTTGCGGCGCAGGTCGTCGAGTTCGTGCCAGAACGAGGAGTCCGTCATTGCCTTGTCGAACTCAGCCTCGAGCTGGTTCAGTGCGGCCACCAGCGCCTCGGGCACATAGCGGCCGCCGAAGATGTCGTAGTGACCGGCGGCATCAGGCAACGAAGTACTCACGTGGCTATTCACTCACACTCTCACCCGAGAGTCATGCCACTGCCCGCAGCGCGGCCACTGCTGCCTGCGGATTGCCGTGCCGGACGAGCAATTCCCCCACCAGGACGGCGTCCGCGCCGGCTGCGCGCATACGGATCGCGTCCTCG
>JBBRIY010000209.1:0-5446 GCA_038220215.1 Propionibacteriales bacterium | reverse complement strand
GAACGCGCCGCGGGCACCGGTGAGGCTGGGGAAGCTGGAGAGCAGGTGGCGGGTGTAGTCGGCCTGTGGATCGTGGTAGATCTGCTCGGCGTCGCCCTCCTCCACGATCCGTCCCTCGCGCATGATGGCGATCCGGTCGCTGATCTCGATCAGCAGGGGCAGGTCGTGGGTGATGAAGATCACAGCGAACCCGAGGCGCTCGCGAAGGCGCATGATCTCGCGGATGATGCCGCGTTGCACGACGACGTCGAGGGCTGTGGTGGGCTCGTCCATGATCATCACCTGCGGGTCAAGCGCCAGCGCCATGGCGATCATCACCCGTTGCCGCATGCCACCGCTGAGCTCGTGCGGGAAGGCCGACAACCGCGACGGGTCGACGCCGACGAGGTCGAGCAGTTCCGCGCAGCGGGCGTCCCTCGCCGCGCGGCGCAGGGACGGCCGGTGCGTCGTGAACACGTCCTGCAACTGGGTGCGTACGTTCATCACAGGGTTCAGGGAGTTCATCGAGCCCTGGAAGACCATCGAGACCTTGCTCCAGCGGTAGCGCCGCAGCGCTTCGGCGTCCATGGTGCCCACGTCGATGTCGACCCCGCTCCCGTCGTGGAAGACGACCTCGCCGGACGTCATCACCGCGGGCGCCTTGAGCAGCCGGTTCACGCCGTAGGCGAAGGTGGTCTTGCCGCAGCCGGACTCGCCGGCGAGCCCAAGGATCTCGCCGCGGTGCAGGGTGAGCGACACGTCGCGGACGGCGTCCACCGGGGGGTCGACCTCGTAGGTGATCGACACGTTGCGTGCCGTGAGGACGGCACCGTTGGCTGAGCTCTGCGAAGTCATGCGAACGAACCTCCCCCTGCGACGCCCTTGCCGGCCCTGGTTGCCTTGCGCTGCAGGCGCGCTGCTTGCGGTGCCAGCCGGAGCTTGGGGTTGACGATCTCGTCGATGGCGAAATTGACCAGGGACAGTCCGGTGCCGAGCAGGGCGATCATCGCCCCCGGCGGCACGAACCACCACCAGGCCCGCGAGCCGACGGCCTGCCCGGTCTGGGCGTCGTTGAGCATCGTGCCGAGAGTGATCGAGTTGGTCGGGCCGAGGCCGAGGTAGCTGAGGCCGGCCTCGCCGAGGACGGCTGCCATCACCCCGAAGATCAGCTGGGCGGCGATCAGCGGCACCAAATTGGGCAGGATTTCCACGAAGATCACCCGCAGCCCCCGCTCACCGGCCACGCGGGCTGCCGCGACGTACTCCCTCGTCCGCAGGGACCGTGCCTGGGCGCGCAGCACCACAGCAGAGCCGGCCCAGCCGGTGACGCCGAGGATGAGGGCGACCAGCGTCGAGCTACGAGCGAAGTCACCCAGGCCCTCCGCGTTCTGCACGTAGGCAGCGATGACCATCACCAGCGGCAGCCCGGGGATCACCAGCATGATGTTGGTGGCCAGCATCAGTACCTCGTCCAGCCAGCCGCCGAAGTACCCCGCGAGGATGCCGAAAACGATCGCCAGCAACATCGCGGACAACCCGCCGACCAGCCCGACATAGAGCGAGCCGCGGGTGCCGGCCGCCAGCTGGGCGAAGACGTCGTAGCCGAGCTTGGTCGTGCCCAGCAGATGTTCGGCCGACGGTGGCAGCAGGCCCTTGTTGCCGGAGTCCCGCGGGTCTTGTGTGAAGAACGGGGCGATGACGCCGAAGGCGCTGATCAGGCCGACGATCACCAGCCCGGAGCCGAGCTTGCCCGACCAGGTGGGCAGAAGGTAGCGGATGCTCGCGTAGCGGTCAGCCATGGCTGCGCACCCGGGGGTCGATCAGGCCGTAGAACAGGTCCATCAGGAAGTTCGCAGCCAGCACGGTCAGCGTGATCACGAGGAACACGCCCTGCATCAGCGCATAGTCGAGGCCCTGGACGCTCTGGATCATCAGCTTCCCGATGCCGGGGTAGCTGAACACCTGTTCGGTCACGATCGAGCCGGCGACGACGAAGCCGAGGGCGATGCTGAAGCCGGCGAGGCTCGGGATGGCGGCGTTGCGCGCGGCGTAGCGGTCACGGATCCGGCCGGGACGCAGGCCCTTTGCCTCAGCGGTGAGCACGTAGTCCTCGCTCATCGTCGACACCATCATGTTGCGCATGCCCAGCAGCCACCCGCCGACCGAGGAGATCACGATCGTCACCGCGGGCAGGAACGCGTGGTACAGCGCGCTGAGCGCGAACGCCCAACTCCACTCCGGCCCGGACGGGTAGGCGAAGACGTCATAGGCGCCGACGATCGGCAACCACCGCAGCTGGACGGAGAACGCCGCCACCAGCACCAGCGCCAGCCAGAAGTAGGGGATCGACTGCAGCAGGGACGTGGCCGGCACGAGGTGGTCGAGCCAGGTGCCGCGCTTCCAGCCGACCCAGGCGCCGATCACGATGCCGAGGCCGAAGGAGATCACCGTCGCGGCACCGACCATCAGTAGCGTCCAGGGCAGCGCGTTGCCGATCAGGGTCGCCACCGGATAGGGGTAGCGGGCCGACGAGATGCCAAGGTCCCCGGACAGCAGCCGTCCCCAGTAGGCGAGGTACTGGTCCCACGCAGGCACGGACTTGTCCGAGCCGAGCAGGGCGTAGATGGCCTTGACGGTCTCCTCCGACAGCTCCCTGCCGCCACTGGCACGGCGCAGCTTGCCGATCATGATCGCCGCGGGGTCACCGGGCATCATGCGGGGCAGCAGGAAGTTCAGCGAGATCGCCGCCCACAACGTGACCAGGTAGAAGGCGATCCGCCGGAGGTAGAAGACCATCACCGGCCTCGCTGGGGGCCGACGATCACGACACCGGCTTCAGGTGCAGCAGCACGACCGCCGGCGCCACCGACAGGTAGGGCAGCGGGTCGGCGTACAGGTTGTCGGCGCTCGGCCAGCCGGTGAAGCCCCTCACGTTGAAGAAGGCCTGGGACGCGTTGAGCACCACCGGGATGTAGGGCAGGTCGTTGGCGATCTGCTCCTGGATCATGCCGTAGGCGTTCTTCTTGTCCCCCGCGTCATTGGTTGAGCCGGCAACCTCGATGAGTTTGTCGACCCCCGGGTTGGAGTACCGGGCGTAGTTCTGGCCACGCGTCGGGGCCTCGCCCACCTTGGCCGTCGACTTGCCGGAGAAGTACTGGTCGTAGTTGCTGAACGGATCGGCCACCAGCGACTGGGTGAGGCCGTACATGGCGAGCTGGAAGTCGCCGTTGGTGACCGGCGTCCAGTACTCGGCCTCCGAGACGGTGCGCGCGGTGACCTTGATGCCGGCCTTGCCAGCCTCCTCCGCGATGAGCTTGGCTGCGTCGTTGTAGTCGGTCCAGCCGTCGGGGCTGAACAGGTCGAGGGAGATCTCCTTGCCGTCCTTGCCGTAGAAGCCCTTGGCGTCCTTGGCGTAGCCGGCGGCCTCCAGGAGCTGGGCCGCCTGGGCGGCGTTGGCTGCCTGTGGGCTGGGGGTAAGGCTGGGGTCGCCGAGCCACTGCTGGTCGCGCGGCAGCAGCACGAAGGCGGGGTTCGCCTCGCCGACGAGGCCGGCCCACGCCTTCTCGGCCAGCGCGGGACGGTCGATGGCCACGTTCAGCGCCTGCCGCACGGCCGGGTCGGTCTGGGCGCCCTTGCAGCCCAGGGATTGGTCGGAGCAGGTGACGATGACGGTCGGGTCCTGCTGCTGGTTCATCGTGGCGATCGCGCCGTCCGCGGTGACCGCGTCGGGGTTCGCGACGAACATGCCGGTCCAGTCGATCTGGCCGGTGGTCAGCATGTCCTGGCCGGACTGGTTGGAGTCAAGGCCGAGGTACTGCACATTGGTGATCGGCGGGGCGCCGTCGCGGTAGTTCGGGTTGGCTGTGAAGGTGTAGGACGCGTCCGAGGTGGTCTTCACGCTGTAGGCACCGGAGCCGACCGGCTTGGGGTTGGTCTCCTTCATGTAGTCCGTGATCTTCGACCAGACGTGCGTGGGCACGATCATGGTGGCGCCGAGCAGCTGGGACTCGTTGGTGAACTGCGGCGTGGAGTACTTCACTTCGACCGTGGTGGCGTCGGTCGCTGTTGCCGAGACCATCTTGTCTGTCTTGTTCGGCCCGTAGCCGAGGGTGAACACCACGTCGTCGGCCGTCAGCGGCTCACCGTCGCTCCACTTCACGTTCGGCTTGATCTTGATGGTCACGGTGCGCCCGTCGGCGCTGTAGCTGAAGCTCTCGGCCAGCATGGGCGTCGGCGGGTCGGCGGACAGCTGGTTGTAGAAGAACAGCGGTTCGTAGATCGAGCCGTAGGTGCCGAACAATGCCGTGTCGACGTGGAACGGGTTGAAGTCCACCGTGATCGGGGTGGAGCTGCCGGCCCACACCCTCAGGGTGGACGCCTTCGGCACGCCCGGGGCCGAGGCGGACGCGGTCGGCGTCGGCGGGGTCGCGGTGCAGGCAGTCAGCACCAGGGAGACGGCCACCGCTGCAGCGGCGACACCAGCAGGGATCCTCTTCACGCCAACTCCTCGTCCAATGAGCTTCGCCGCCACGTTGCGGCCATGGTCAGAAGGTACTGGAAGGACACTATCCGAAAACAGTCTTTCCTGTTAAGCTCTTGACACGGACTTTTTCTCCTGGGGAACCCGTCCGTACCGGCACAGAACCGCGAGGGGGCTTGTGCGTTGATCGGCCGGTGCGGGCGGGACAATTTTTGTGGGGCTCCGGCCTCGGTAGGATCACCGCGTGACCAATCTGACCGTACTGGTGATCGGATCGGGCGGACGGGAGCACGCACTCGCCTGGGCCCTCAGCCGCGACACCGATGTCCACATCGCTCCCGGCAATCCCGGCACCGCAGCGGTCGGCACCAACCACCTCGTCGACGCCATGGACGGCGAAGCTGTCGCCGACCTCGCCGTCTCGCTCGCTGCTGACCTCGTCGTCGTGGGACCTGAGGCCCCACTGGTGGCCGGGGTGGCCGACGCCGTCCGTTCCCGCGGAATTCCCGTCTTCGGCCCGAGTGCCGCCGCGGCGCAACTGGAGGGCAGCAAGGCCTTCGCCAAGGAGATCATGGAGGCTGCCGGCGTACCCACGGCCGATGCCCGTCTCTGCCTCGACATGGGCGAGGTGGTGGCGGCGCTCGACGAGTTCGGCGCCCCTTACGTTGTAAAGGATGACGGTCTGGCTGCCGGCAAGGGCGTGATCGTCACCGACGACAGGGACGCGGCCATCCGCCACGCCGCCGGCTGCCGCCGCGTCATCGTCGAGGAGTACCTGGACGGGCCGGAAGTGAGCCTGTTTGCGCTGTCGGACGGCACCAGCGTCCTGGCTTTCGAGCCGGCGCCGGACTTCAAGCGGGTCGGGGACGGCGACACCGGACCCAACACCGGGGGCATGGGTGCCTACACCCCGCTGCCCTGGGCGCCGCCGGGCCTCGTGGAAGACGTGGTCGCGCGAGTGATCCAGCCGACCGTCGATGAACTCCG
>JBBRIY010000208.1:0-5454 GCA_038220215.1 Propionibacteriales bacterium | reverse complement strand
AGGAAGTGTCAGAGGCAACCGTCACGATGTGGTCATGGACGTTCTGCATGTCGATTGCGGCACTTGCCGGGCCCGGGGTCCGGCCTGCTCTGACTGCGTGATCTCGGTACTCCTCGGACCCATGACAGACGAGGTGTTGCTGGACGACCAGGAGCAGGCCGCGCTGCAGGTGATGGCCGACTCCGGCCTGCTGCCGCCTCTGCGCCTGGTGCGCTCCGTTCCCCCCGTCGATCTCGAAGGAGTTGCCTATCCCGCCGCGCTCCCTTAGGATTTTCTCAGCTTTGCTTCACCGGGAGGGGATTTGATGCGGCACCAGACAGGCGTGCGCTCTGCGTTCGCCGTAGTGGTGGCCGCCGTCATGGCGCTCGGTGGACAGTCGGTAGTTCCGGCTAACGCCGCGCCGACCCCCACGCCTTCACCCTCGCCGACGTCGGCGAAGATGAAGGATGCCAAGGCAAAGGTGACGCAACTGGAGGACGAAGCCAGCCAGGTCGGCGAGGACTACGACGCCGCCAGCCAGGCACTCGAGGAGAGCAAGCAACGGCTCTCCGTGCTGCAGGCAGATATCGCAGCCCAGGTGAAGTTGGTCGACACCCTCGGCGAGCAGGTTCGGGCAATCGCCCTCGACCAGTTCCGCAACCGCGACGTCGACACCACCGTCCAGATCTTCACCAGCGGCGATCCGGAGACTCTGCTCGACCGGCTCTCCACGGCGAGCAAGGTCGACGACGACATCAACGCCACGCTCGCAGCCCACGAGGCCGAGCAGGCCAACCTCACCGACATGCAGCGCACCGCCGCAGCAGAGGTGGCAGCGTTGGCCGAGCAGGAGCAGAAGCTCGCAGCCATGAAGAACGACCTGCAGGGCAAGGTCGACGCAGCGCAGGCACTGGTCCTCCAGCTCACCAACGAGGAGCGGGCCGCCCTGGACGCCGCCGAAGGTGGTAGCACCAGCTGGAACCCGAACGAGCTCGACGGCGTCACCGCCAACGCCAGGGCCCTTGGTGCGATCAAGTACGCCACCTCCAAGGTGCGGATCGGCCAGTACGTCTGGTCCAGCTCGGGCCCCACCAGGTTCGACTGCTCCGGCTTGATGCTCGCTGCCTATCGCTCGGTCGGCATCTCCTTGCCGCACTCGTCCCAGGCGCAATCGCGCGTTGGTCGCGCCGTCTCCCGCAACGAACTGAAGCCGGGCGACCTGATCTTCTGGTACCACCCGATCCACCACGTCGGCATGTACATCGGCAACGGCAAGATCGTCCATGCCCGCAACCCGCGCGCCGATCTGGTGATCCAGTCCCTCGCCTCGTACCCGGCTCCGTGGGCCGGCGCCCGCCGCGTGGTCGGCTGAGGCTCAGCGCCTGGCTGGGAGGCCTGCTTCTCACCCTTGTCGGCTGCGCTGCTGCGCCGCTCCCTGAAGGCACCCTTGCCGACCGCCTGAGTTCCTCGCTTCGCGCGGGTCACACAGCCTTCGTCAACAACTTCGCTGCCGGCTCGGCGGCGGGCAACGAGTGGTTCGCAGTGCTCAACGGCGCGGCGGCGACGTTCCGCCAACCCGACCCGAAGACCCTGGTTGTCTCAGCAATGGTCCCCGGGGACCGACGCCCAGCGACCTGGACGCTGCGCCTGGAACTCGACGCCACCGGACGCATCCAGACGGTTGCCCCCACACCCGACCGTCCGATCTGGGCACTCGGGCCGGTCGACGTCACAACCACCACCCACGGGACACTGCTGAGCTCCGGGCTGGACGCGTCCGCGCGCGGCGAGTGGGCCGAACGCCTCGATCGCGCTGCCACCGCGGTGGCTCGCACCGCTCCGTCGGGCGAGGACGCCTGGCAGGGCGGCCTTGTGGTGGAGGTGCCGGCAAACGGGTCGGACTTCCAGGCGATCACCAATGAGCTGCCGAACACGGCCTCCGCGCTTACCGCCTGCACAGGCACCCCGCGGGTGGTCGTCAATCCTCTGGTCCTCGACCAGCCCGACGAATGGCTGGACAGCACCCTTGTGCACGAGGCCGTACATGTGGCCACCGACTCCGCCTGCGTACCCGCAGGGCGGTCGTTCCCGTGGGCTGTGGAGGGCCTGGCCGAATCGGTGACGGCCCGCGTCCACCCGGTCACGGCCGCCGAGAACCGCGCACTGGTGAAGGCCTACCTGCGTGATCACCCGGTGCCGCAGTCGTTGCCGTCAGACCTGACGGCTCTCACGGACTATGCCCTGGCCCAACTCGCCGTGGACCAGGTGCGGGCGCACCTGCCGGACGCGGCCGACGACCTGCTCGACCGGGCGGTCCATGCGTCCGGTTCGGTCTCGGCTACGGAGCTTCGCCAGGTGACCCGGTGGTACGTGAGTGCTCTGCAAAAAATTGCAGCGACTCGGTGAAGATTTGTTCCTTGTCGCGATCCATCGTCGCCACGTGGTAGCTGTGTTCCAGGATCCGCTCGGTGATCACGTCGCTGGACACGTGACTGAGCACGAAGGCCGTCGACGCCGCCGGCACGACGTGGTCGGTGGCTGACCGGAACACCAGCAGGGGGCAGCTCACCAGGTCGAGGCAGGCGCGGACATCCACCCACATGCGCATCATCGAATTGGCGGCCTTCAGCGGCGTCCGCGAGTACGCCAGCTCCTGGATGCCGGGCTCGGAGATGTCGGAGCCGATCGACTTGGCCGAGGCCCGGAAGTGGTGGAGCACGGGCAGTGCCCGCATCTTGGCCGAGCCAAGGACCGCCGGGTTCACGAGGGCGAGGCCGGCGACCTGGTCGGGGTACTTCTCTGCGAGCCGCAGGGCCAGGGCGCAGCCCATGCTGAGGCCGGCGATGAAAACGGTGTCGCAGCTGGCGCGCAGCTCGAGGAACGCGTGTTCCGCGGCGCCGTACCAGTCCCGCCATCCGGTGACGTTCAGTTCCTGCCAGCTCGTGCCGTGGCCGGGAAGCCGGGGCAGCGACACCCGGTAGCCGGCAGCAGCCGTCACCTTCGCCCATTCCAGCAGCGACCAGGGTGACCCGGTGAAACCGTGGCAGAACAAGACCCCCACCCGGCCTCCGTCGGCGTGGAAGGGTTGTGCGAAATCGCTCACCTGCATGCGGTCATCGTAGGCTGTCGGGAGGCACCGGACGCGGAGGGCGTTTTGATGTACTACCAGCTGTTCAAGAACCTGATCTTCGCACCGGTCGTGCGCTGGCTGTTCCAGGCGCGGATCGAAGGCGAGGAGAACGTGCCGGAGACCGGTGGTGCCATCCTCGCCAGCAACCACCTCGCGGCGGGTGACACCTTCGTGATGCCGGCCCTGCTGCGCCGGCCGGTCACGTTCCCCGCCAAGGCCGAGCTGTTCGTCGGCAATCGGGGCCTCTGGTCGAAGATCCTCGCCTGGTTCCTGAAGGCTGTCGGACAGGTTCCGCTGGACCGTTCCGGCGGCCGGGTCAGCCTCGACGGGCTCAGCCCCGTGTTGCAGGTCCTGGCCGACGGCGGCCTCGTGGGCATCTACCCCGAAGGCACGCGCTCCCCGGACGGCCGTCTCTACAAGGGACGCACCGGCGTTGCCCGCATGGCGCTCGCCGCCGGCGTCCCCGTGATCCCGGTCGCGGTCGCGAGCACCACCCCGATCCGGACGGCGATCGGCCTCCCGTGGATCTGGAAGCCGCGGATCGTGGTCGGTCGCCCGCGTGACTTCAGCGCCTACGCTGCGCTCGCCGAGGACCGCGACACGCTGCGCTGGATCACCGACGAGGTCATGCACGACATCCAGGAGCTCTCCGGCCAGGCCTACGTCGACGGGTACGGGACCTCGGTAAAGACCGGGTCGTTGAGCGCAGCTGACGTGGAGGCCCGAGTGCTGCCGCGTCCCGGCTACGGGGCCACCCCGCCGCAGGTGCCCTCCGGCGGACTATCCTGACCGCCGTGCTCCAACCGATCCCGTCCCTTGCCGAATTGCACCGCCTGGGCGCAGCCCAGCAGCCGGACTACCAGGACTCCGACGAGGTGGCGCGCGTCCTCGCCGAGCTGCGGCACCGTCCGCCCCTGGTGTTCGCGGGCGAGTGTGACGACCTGCGCGCCAAGCTGGCCGACGTTGCCGCCGGGAGCTCCTTCCTGCTGCAGGGCGGTGACTGCGCAGAGACGTTCGAGTCGGTGACGGCCGCGAACATCCGCGGCAAGCTGCGGGTGCTGCTGAGCATGGCCGTCGTCCTCACCTACGCAGCGCAGGTGCCGGTGCTGAAGGTCGGACGCATCGCGGGGCAGTACGCCAAGCCCCGCAGCCGCGACACCGAGACCCGCGGCGGGACGACGCTGCCGGCCTACCGTGGGGACGCGGTGAACGCGCTGCCCTTCGAGGCGGAGTCGCGTCGCCACGATCCGCGCCGGCTGATCGAGGTCTACAACCACTCGGCGGCGACGTTGAACCTGCTGCGCGCCTTCGTCAAGGGCGGTTTCGCCGACCTGCGCGCCGTGCACAGCTGGAACTCCGACTTCGTCCGCAACTCAAACGTGGAGGAGCGCTACGAACAGCTGGCTGCCGAGATCGAGCGCGCGCTCGCGTTCATGGTCGCCTGCGGCGTCGACAACGAGTCGTTCCGCACCGTCGACTTCTACTCCAGCCACGAGGCGCTGCTGCTCGAGTACGAACACGCGTTGACCCGTATCGACTCCCGGACCGACACCCCGTACAACACCAGCGCCCACATGGTTTGGATCGGGGAGCGCACCCGCCAGCTGGACGGGGCGCACGTCGAGTACCTGCGGCACCTGCGCAACCCGATTGGCATGAAGCTGGGCCCGTCCGTGACGCCGTCGGCGGCCCTCGAACTGGTCGAGCGGCTCGATCCCGACCACGAGCCGGGCCGGTTGACGGTGATCACGCGCATGGGCGCAGAGAGGGTCCGCGACGTGCTGCCGCCGGTTATCGAGGCTGTCGAAGACAGCGGCCGCAAGGTCGCCTGGGTGTGCGACCCGATGCACGGCAACACCTTCGAGACGTCGCTGGGCTACAAGACCAGGGCCTTCGACCAGGTGGCCGACGAGCTCAACGGGTACTTCGACGTCCACCAGGCACTCGGCACCTGGCCCGGAGGCGTGCACATCGAGCTGACCGGTGACGACGTCACCGAATGTGTCGGCGGAGTGGGCGAGATCCTCGAGGCAGACCTCTCGAATCGCTACGAGACCGCCTGCGACCCCCGGCTGAACCGCAACCAGTCGCTGGAATTGGCGTTCATGGTGGCCGAACGACTCACTGACGGTCGTATCCGCCGGGTGAACCCTGTGCAGGAATACTCTGCCGAAGACTTCTGAGGGACGGATGACCTTGATCGACCTGCGTAGTGACACCCTGACGCGACCCACGGCCGGGATGCTGGCGGCGATGGCGTCGGCGGAGGTCGGTGACGACGTCTACGCGGAGGATCCAGCGGTCAACGCCCTCGAAGCACGGGTGGCAGAGCTGCTCGGCCACGA
>JBBRIY010000207.1:0-5455 GCA_038220215.1 Propionibacteriales bacterium | reverse complement strand
CTTCCGCGCGGCGTACTCCACGCGGTAGTCGGCGAGCTCTGCTGCCAGCACAGGGCCTGCGTAGCGGTCGAGCACCTGGAGCTGGCGTTCGGTTGACCCGAGCCGGAGCTGCTCGGACTGGCCGTGGATGGTCGCCCACTCACCGACGACGGCAGAGCCGGTACCCAGCGGCACCTGGGCACCGCCGACGCTCATCCGGGAGCGGTTGGCCCCGACCTGGCGGCTGACAAGCACTTCGCCGTCCTCGGTCTCAGCGCCGAGCTCTGCCAGTTCTGCTGAAGTCTCCGGATCCACCCGCCAGCGGCCCTCCACCAGGGCCCGGGACGCACCATTGCGGACGAGCTTCGGGTCGGCCTTCGCACCGGCCAGCAGTGCCAGCCCCGTGACAATCATGGTCTTGCCCGCACCGGTCTCGCCGGTGACGGCAGTGAAGCCGGGGCCGGGCTCGATGGTGGCCTCACCGATGACGCCGAGGTCGGCGATCCTCAGCTCAACGAGCATGGGTGGCGTCCCTCTCGGCCGCGCCGCGCCAGCCGTCGACGGGCAGGCCGAACTTGCGCACGAGCCGGGTGACGAACGGCTGCTCACCGGTGCGTGCCAGCAGCAGCTTGTGCTCCCCCAGTCTCGCCTCGATCTCCATGCCACCGGTTACGTCCTTGGTGCGCCGGCCATCGCACCAGACCACCCCGCCGGGGCTGCCACCGGGCAGGACCTCGATCGAGACGACCGTGCGGTCGCTCAGCACCAGCGGACGCGCGAACAGGGCGTGGGCGCTCAGCGGCACCAGCAGAAGTGCACTCAACTCCGGCCAGATCACCGGGCCATGGGCGGAGAACGCGTAGGCGGTGGAGCCTGTGGGAGTGGCGACCAGAACCCCGTCGGTGGCCCAGCGGGACAACGGCCGGTCGTCGATGCGCACCAGCACCTCGATCATGCGTTCCCGTGCCAGCTTCTCAACCGACACCTCATTGATGGCGAAAGAGCGCCACAATTCCTCGCCCCCACGCTCCGCGCGCACGACGGTGTCGATGGTCATGCGTTCCTCGACCTCGTAGTCGCCGCGGGCGACATGATCGATCAGCGTGCCCACCTGCGAGGACTCGAGTTCTGCCAGGAAACCGACGTGGCCGAGGTTCACGCCGAGGACGGGGATCTGGCGTGGCAGGCACCACTCGGCAGCCCGCAGGATGTTCCCGTCGCCGCCGAAGACCACCATGAGCTCACAGTCCTGGCCGTCCAGGTCGAGGAGGTCGGCTCCGGGGATGCGGGCGGCGAGGGCGACGAGGTCCTCTGCGGACGCCACGCAGGTGATGCCGCGCGCGTTCATGCCGGTGATGAACTCCGCAGCAGCTTCAAGAGCCGCCGGACGCAACGGGTGGAGGGTGACGGCCACGTGCCGACGTTGCGGGTTCACGGGGGAAACACTATGCGACGCCTGCGACACGGGGGGTGCCGGGAACCAAGTACAGGAAGTACTCCACGTTCCCCGATTCACCCGCCAGGCCGCTCTCGCCCTGCCATGCCACCCGCCAGCCGAGGGCAGCGGCAGCCGATGCCACGTCGGCGACGGCGCGGGACCGCCGGGCGGCATCGCGCACGACGCCCCGGCTGTCGAGGCCCTTGCGGCCCACCTCGAACTGCGGCTTGACCAGCAGGAGGGCGGAGCCGGTCGGTGACAGCACCCCGAACAGCGGCTCGAGCAGCATGCGCAGCGAGATGAAGGAGACGTCTGCGACGACGAGGTCGACGAGGTCACCGCCGACGTCATCGAGGGTGAGGTCGCGCAGGTTGAGCCCCTCACGCACCACCACCCTCGGGTCCGCGCGCAGCTCCGGCACCAGCTGGCCGTGACCGACATCGACCGCGTACACGATCTTTGCCCCCGCCTCCAGCAGCACCTGGGTGAAGCCCCCTGTGGACGCGCCCGCGTCGAGCACACGAGCGGGCACGGCGACGGCAGCGCCGACCAGGGCGCCGGCCAGCTTGTGGGCGGCGCGGGACACATAGTGGTCACCGCGGAAGACGTCGATGAGGTCGTCTGGTCCTGTCGGGCTCGAGCCCTTGGTTGCCACCTGCCCGTTGACCTGAACGCGACCATCCCGGATCGCGTCGATCGCCTGGCCCCGTGACCGGGCCAGGCCACGCTCGACCAGTTCTCGGTCGAGGCGGGCAGTCACTGCTGCGGCGTACGAAGGGCCCGCTGCAACGCCTCGACGGCGGCAGAAAGCTGCTGGTGGTGCTCGGTGACGGGCCCGTCGAGATTGACGCGGGCGAGGACGTCATCGATGTCCGTGGCCCCGGTGGGAGGCGGCGTTGCAGTCTCTGTCACGGTCCTCAGTCTAGGACTCGCCGAGTCCGCGAGCCGCCAGGGCTGCGCCGGTCGCCTGCGCCTGGCCCACCGCGCGCACCACCACCGGTGTCACCAGCAGGAACAGGTTGCGCTCGCGTCCGCGTGCCCGGGCGGCCTGGCGCACCTGGTCGAAGGAGTCCAGCAGGAGGGGCACGGAGCGCACCATGATCGCGACAGCCAGACCCACCAGGTCAGGCTTCACCCCGAAGCGTTCGAGGGGTCGCAGGGCTGCGACGAGCGCGTCGATCAGTGCGGGACCCGGCGTGGTGAGAGTGAGGATCCGGCTGGCGTACACGGCGGTGACGAGGTTGACCCCGACGACGACGCCGAGGTCCGGACGTCCGACCAGCACCTGGTAGCCGGCGAGGACCGCGACCAGCACCCACAGTGCCAGCGGCAGGGTCCAGGCGTAACGCAGGCCCGTCCGGCAGCCGGCCAGCAACGCAAGGCTCACCATTAGCGCTGCGAGGCTGAACACCGGCTGGCCCACCAGCAGGGCCGGCACGGTGAGGAGCAGGAGCAGCAGGTACTTGTAGCCGATCGGCAACCGGTGCAGAAGGCTGTTGCCAGGGACGTACAGGCTGAAGAGGTTCATGGCCGGACGAGCCGAAGGTAGGCGGCGATCGCTTCTTCCGGCGCTCCGTCGGCGATGACGTGGCCGGACTCGATGACCAGTACACGGTCGGCTTCCGCAGCGAGCTCCAGGTCGTGGGTGGCGAGGATCACCTGCTGCTCGAGGGCACCTATGGCCAGCCGGACACGGTCACGGTTGCGGAGGTCGAGAAGGGTGGTCGGCTCGTCCGCGACCACGATGCTCGGCGCAGCGGCCAGGACGGAGGTGAGCGCGACCAATTGCCGTTCGCCGCCGGAGAGGTCGTAGACGCTCTGGTCGGCGACGTCGCCGAGGTCCCGCTCGGCAAGAAGGCGAAGGGCCTCGGCGCGACGGGCTGTGCGATCGCGGATCCGTGGACGCAGAGAGAGTTCGATGTCGTCGGCGGCGGTGGCGAGCACCAGCTGTGCCATCGGGTCGGTGAAGATGAAGCCGACTTTGCGGCGGACGTCTCGGCCCTGTCGGCGAGTGTCGAGTCCGTCAACGAGGACGTCACCGGCCGACGGAAGCACCAGGCCGTTCAGCAGCCGCAGCAGTGTCGACTTGCCGGAACCGTTGGCACCGATCACGGCGACGCGCCGCTCGCCGAGGTCAAGGGTCGTCGGATGCAACAGCACCCGCCGGCGGTCCCCGCCCGAGGCCGGGATGCTGACGGTGACTGCCGCACCGCGGAGCTGGATCAAGTCAGGCGAGGGCGGGTTGTCGGTGCACCAGGAGGGCCGGGAACGCCTTGTGCACGGCGACGGCAATGGCGGCAGCGACGAACATCTTGGCCAGGTCGCCGGGCCAGAAGGTCAGGTCGAGCAGGAACGCTGCGCTGAAGCTCATCCTGGCGACCAGCATCAGTCCGAGGATGCCGGCGGCATGGATGACGAGGGAGGCGCCCAGACCGGCCAGGAAGAAGCCGAGGTACTGCCGAGCCCCACGCCACGACGCGAAGAAGCGGGCAAGGTAGCCGGCGACGGCAGCGCCGATCGGGAAGGCCAGCAGGTAGCCAACCGACGGCTTGGCCAGCACGGCAAGGCCCGCAGCTCCACCGGCGAAGACCGGCAGCCCCGCGAAGCCGACCGCGAGGTACAGCAGGGTGGCCAGGAACCCTCGCCAGGGGCCGAGCACCAGTCCGGCGAGCACCACCGCGAGAGTCTGCAGCGTGATCGGCACACCGATCCCGATGGGAATGGCCGGCGTCAGGGAGAAGGCTGCGATGAGCGCGGCGAAAACCGCAACAAGCGCGAGGCTTGTCGCCGGTGTCGTCGTGGCGGTGTCGGACACGTTCGTCTCCTTGTGTTCGGTGGCCCCGGCAGGATACCGGTCGGGGGGCGTTTTCAGCCCACGAGTTCGAGGCTGGCGAGGGCGGCCGAGCAATCGCGTGCCGGGTCATCCCAGACCAGTTGTGTGATCGCCCACAGGGCGTCCAGCTGTGCCTCGAGGGTTGTGGGCACCGACTCCAGCAGCACAGTGCCGGCTTCGGCCCGTGCAATCTGGCCGCGGCAGACTGCCCGGGCGGGCTCCACCTCAGCAGTGCGTGGCGGTTCCAGCAGGGCGCGGACATCGGCACCGATGTGGGTGGGCCGCTCCCCCGGCCCAGTGGCGACGAGGTCGGACTTGCCGTGCGCGCCGGTGAACACCATCAGGGAGTCCATGCCGGCATTGGCGGCACCGACGATGTCGGTGTCGATCCGGTCGCCGACGAAGATCGGGTGCTGGGCACCAGTGCGCCGAACGGCTTCGGCCAGCATCGGCCGGAAGGGCTTTCCGAAGATCGTGGGCTGGCCACCCACGGTGCCGGCGATCACGGCGATCGCCCCGCCCGCACCCGGCACGAGCCCACGCTCGGTGGGACGCGAAGCGTCGTCGTTCGTTGCGTACCAGCGAGCGCCGGCCTGGATGGCAAGCGCTGCCTCGTCGAGCCGTGGCCAGGTCATCTCAGGGTCATAACCCTGCACCACGGCGTCCGGCTTCTCCGCTGCCGTCTGCACAGCAACAAGTCCGGCCTGCTCCACCAGTTCCGCGAGGCTCGCGCTACCGCTGACCAGGACCTTCGCCCCGTGCGGCAGTTCGCCTGCGATGTGCGTGACGGCCACCTGGGCGCTGGTGAGCACGGTGTGGTCATCGGCCTGGAAGCCGAGGCTGTTCAGCTGGTCGATCACCACCTGCGCCGAGCGCGCGGCATTGTTGGTGACGAACATCACCACCGTGCCGAGCTCACGCAGCTGTGCCAGTGCGCCGGTGGCACCGACGACCGCGAGAGGACCGAGGTAGATCACCCCGTCCAGATCGAAGAAGGCGGCGTCATAGGCGTCGATCAGGCGACTCACTGCTCGTCGGTCTCCCCAGCGTCGGCCACGTCGGTCTCGTCGATGGCGACCGCGTCATTCAGGTCGATGAACTCGACCTCAACAACGGCCTCCTCCGGTTCGTCCTCGAGGAGCTCGTCCTCGGTTCCGTCGTCCTCGAGGACCTCGTCCTCGACTCCGTCGTCCTCGTCCTCGTCC
>JBBRIY010000206.1:0-5458 GCA_038220215.1 Propionibacteriales bacterium | reverse complement strand
CCAGCTCGGCATGGCCGTGCCTGTCTTCTGGGGCGGCATCCTGCTGGTCCTGGTCTTCGCGGTCTGGCTGCACTGGCTGCCGGCCAACGGGTACGTCCAGCTGCTGAAGAACCCCGGACAGTGGGCCGTGCACCTGGTGCTCCCCGCGGTCACCCTTGCCCTCGTCCAGGCTGCCGTCCTGATTCGCTACGTGCGGTCCGCGTTCATCGAAGTCCTGAACGAGGATTACTACCGCACCGCCCGCTCGATCGGCTGGACACCCATGCGGGCGCTGTTGCGGCACGGGATCCGCAACGCGGCGATCTCGCTGGTCACCGTCGTCGGCCTGCAGGTGTCGACCGTTCTGGTGGGGGCGATCGTCGTGGAGTCGGTGTTCACGCTGCCCGGTCTCGGCTCACTGCTGCTGACCGCCGTCAACCAACGCGACCTGCTCGTGGTGCAGGGCACCGTGATGTTCCTCGTCCTGGCCGTGCTCGCGATCAGTGCCCTCGTTGACCTCTCCTACCTGCTGATTGACCCGCGGCAGGCGGCAGGGTCGGAGCAGGGCGAGGGTTCGGCATGAAGCGCGCCCAGCTGGTCATCGGCCTCGCCCTCGTGGCTGCGGTTGTCGCCACTGCCATCGTCGCGGTCTTCTGGACGCCCTTCGATCCGATCCGCGTCGTCGCCGGGCAGCGGCTGCTGCCGCCCGGCTGGCCGCACGTCCTCGGCACCGACGGTTTCGGTATCGACATCGCCAGCCGCCTGATGGTCGGCGCCCGCACGATCCTTCTGGTCGGCATCATCTCGGTCGGTGTCTCCGCCGTTGTCGGAGTGCCCCTCGGCATGCTGGCGGGTCAGGCCGGAGGCTGGGTGGACGAGGTGGTGATGCGTGTCTCCGACGTCGTCTACGCCTTCCCCGCGTTGCTGCTCGCGATGTTGCTTGCGGCCATCTACGGGGGGTCCACCGTCACGGCCATGGTCGCCATCGGTGTGGCTACCATCCCGGCGTTCGCCCGCGTGGCCCGGGCGGGCACGCTACAGGTGATGGCCAGCGATTTCGTCCTCGCGGCACGGTCCTCGGGCACGTCCCGCTGGGGAGTCGCACGCCGCCACGTCCTGCCCAACATCGCGCCGCTGATCGGCGTCCAGGCCTCGGTCGGATTTGCCATGGCGATCCTTGCCGAAGCCGCCCTGTCCTACCTCGGACTCGCCACGCCTCGTCCCAATCCGACGTGGGGAAACATGCTGCGTGATGCCCAGAACTTCCTCTTCGTCGCTCCGCTCCAGGCCTTGTGGCCAGGGGTTGCGATCGCCCTGGCCGTCCTCGGCTTCAACCTGCTCGGTGACGGCCTACGTGATTACCTCGACCCGCGGCTGCGTGAGGTGCCATGAACACCCCACGACGTTCTTCCCCTCCGCTTCGCTCGCCCGAACAACGTCGCGGGGACCCCTCATGAGCCTCCTCGAGGTGCGTGACCTGCGAGTCGGCTTCGGTCGCCGGCAGGTGGCAGCCGTACGCGGTGTCGACTTCGATATCGCGGCGGGGCAGCGACTGGGCCTGATCGGGGAGTCCGGCTCGGGCAAGACGGTCACCGCACTTGCGGTGATGGGCCTGCTGCCGGAGAACGCCCTCGCCACCGGTTCGGTGCGGCTGCGCGACACCGAGATCATCGGCGCCCCGGAAGCCTCCCTGGCCCGTCTTCGTGGCGACGTGGTTTCGATGGTCTTCCAGGAGCCGATGACAGCCCTCGACCCGACGATGCGCGTCGGACGCCAGGTCGCGGAGGTCCTCCGGCTGCACAAGGGTGCCGAGTCCGGGCCTGCCCGGGACAAGGTGGTGGCGATGCTGGCGGAGGTGGGGCTCACCGACCCCACGAGGATCGCTGACGCCTACCCGCACCAGCTGTCCGGTGGACAGCGGCAGCGCGTGATCCTCGCGATGGCGCTGATCAACGCCCCGGACCTGGTGGTCTGCGACGAGCCGACCACCGCCTTGGATGTCACCGTCCAGGCCCTCGTGCTCCAGAAGCTCGACGAGGTGCTCACCGCCAGTGGTGCGGCCTGCCTGTTCATCAGCCACGACCTGGCCGTGGTCTCACAGGTGTGCGACAAGGTGATGGTGATGCTCGACGGCCGGGTGGTCGAGACCGGGACGGTCGCCGACCTGTTCACGAACGCCCAGCACCCCTACACCCGCGGTCTCGTTGCAACGGCGCGGCTCGACCAGACCCGTCCCGGCCAGCGGCTCCCGACGGTGGAGGACTTCTACTCGCCTGACTCCGTAGCGCCTGACTCGGTAGTGCCTGATTCGGTAGTGGGGGAGCGGCCATGACCGAACCGCTCTACCGCGCAGAGCAGCTCACCCGTCGCTACCGCAACGGCACGACCGAGGTGCTCGCGCTCGACCACGTCGACCTCACGCTGGAACCGGGACGCCGACTGGGCATCGTCGGCGAGTCCGGGTCGGGCAAGTCGACGCTGGTCCGGCTCCTGGCCGGCCTCGACCGTCCGACGTCTGGCCGCATCTGGTTCGAGGGCACCGAGATCACCCACCTGCCGGAGCGGCGCCTCGGGTTCCTGCGGGCAGCGGTGCAGATGGTGTTCCAGGACCCGCGATCGTCGCTGAACCCGAGGATGCGCGTCGGCGACATCATCACCGAGCCGCTGCGGTCCCGCCTGGTCCGCCGGCAACTGCCTGACGGCATCGACCACGCCGCGCGGCTGGCCGAGGTGCTCGAGGCCGTCGACCTGCCTGCCGACTCCGGCCGGCGCTACCCCCACGAGTTCTCCGGTGGCCAACGGCAACGCATCGCGATCGCCCGGGCCCTCGCACCCAAGCCCGAGATCCTGATCGCCGACGAGCCGGTCTCCGCGCTGGACGTCTCCGTCCGCGCGCAGGTGCTGAACCTGCTCACCGAACTGGTCGCAGCCCAGGGACTCACCCTGGTCGTGGTCAGCCACGACCTGATGGTGGTGCGGCACCTGTGCGACCAGCTCGCCGTGATGCGCCAGGGCCGGATCGTCGAACAGGGCGACACGGAGGCCGTCTACAACGAGCCCGGCACCGACTACACCCGGGCGCTGCTGGCAGCGATCCCGCGCATCCGGACGGCCGGCTGAGCAGGCTGTTCGGACGGCGACCTCAGTGGTCGGCCGAGACCACGGCTTCGGTGGCCAGGCGTGACAGGACCTCTTCGTGCAGGTGTCCGTTGGTCGCGAGGGCGCCCGGTCCGTGCGGCCCGGCCCGGCCGTCAAGGTTGGTGAAGCGTCCGCCGGCCTCTGTCACGATGATCGTCAGTGCCGCCATGTCGTGCAGCGCGAGCTCCGGCTCAGTCGCCACGTCGACGGCGCCCTCAGCCAGCAACATGTAGCTCCAGAAGTCGCCGTAGGCGCGCGTTCGCCAGCAGTCGCGCATCAGGTCGACGAACTGCTGGCCGCGTCCGAACTCGACCCAGCCCCCGATCGAGCTGTAGGACAGCGATGCGTCCTCGATGGTGGCCACCGCGGAGGTGTGGCACGGCAGGCCTTGCAGGAGGCTGCGGCCGGTGAACGCGCCGCCCCCCCGGGAGGCCCACCAGCGGCGGGAAAGGGCCGGAGCGGAGACCACACCGGCGACCACTTCGTCGCCGACCATCAGGCCGATCAGCGTCGCCCAGACCGGCACGCCGCGGACGAAGTTCGCCGTGCCGTCGATCGGGTCGATCACCCAGCGTCGCGGGCCCCAGCCGGAATCGGCGCGTTCCTCACCCTGAATGGCATCGCGCGGACGCGTGCGGCTGAGCATGCTGCGCAGAGTGTCCTCGACGGCGGTGTCGGCGTCGGTGACCGGCGTCAGGTCGGGCTTGGAATCGACCCGCAGATCGGAAGCCTTGAACCGGGCCATCGTGATCGAGTCGGCCTGGTCGGCAAGGATGTGTGCCAGCCGGAGGTCATCCAGCAGCGATTGGTCGGGCATGATCGCCAATCTATCCGAACGCCTTCTCCATCCTGCGGAAGGACTCCAGCCGTTCGACGGCGAGCCGTCCGTCGGAAACGGCTGTATCGAGCGCACACTCCGGGGCCGTCGAATCGTGGTGGCAACCGCGCGGGCAGTCCTGCACGATCTCGGCCAGGTCGGAGAACGCCGAGATGATCGAGTCCGGGGTCACGTGGCTCAGCCCGAACGAGCGGACACCGGGCGTGTCGATCACCCAGCCGGCGTCCTCCGGCAGCATCAGGGCGATGGCGCTGCTGGACGTGTGCCTGCCCCGCCCGGTGACCTCGTTCACCTCACCGACCATGCGGTCGATCCCGGGAATCAGCGCGTTGACCAGCGTCGACTTGCCCACGCCCGAGTGCCCGACCAGCACGCTGCGGTGCCCGGCCAGCGCGATGCGCAGCTCGCTCAGGTCAGAACCGGGTTCGACGGCGACGACCTGGATGCCGAGCGGGCGGTAGGTGGCCATCAATCCGTCGGGAGCTGCCAGGTCCGACTTGGTCAGCACCAGCAGCGGCTCGAGGCCGGCGTCATACGCCGCGACAAGGATGCGGTCGATCATGCCCACCCGGGGTGGCGGGTCGGCGAGCGCGGCGACGATCACCAACTGGTCGGCGTTGGCGACGATCGGACGCTCGAAGGGGTCGTCGTCGTCGGCCGTGCGACGCAGCACCGTCTCGCGCTCGTTGACCTCGACGATGCGGGCGAGCGTCCCCTCGTCGCCGGAACTGTCACCGGCCAGCCGTACCCGGTCACCGACGATCACCGCCGTGCGCCCCAACGACCGGGCCTTCATCGCGGTCACCACCGCGCCGACGTTGTTGATCAGGCAACGGTAGCGGCCGCGGTCGACGGTGATGACGGTCGCGTCTGCGGCGTTCGGGTAGCTGGGTCGGTCCTTCGTCCGCGGACGGCTGCGCTTGCCGGGCCTGCCGAACCCGGCCTCAGGATCATCGGTGATCGAATCACTCGGACGGCGGCTCACGACGCTGCACCGACGAGGCGTGACCAGGTGCCGACGAAGTCCGGCAGGGTCTTGGTCGTGCAGCCGACGTCGTCGAGCTCCACGCCAGGGGTCACCAGGCCGAACAGCGCCCCGGCATGAGCCAGGCGGTGGTCGGCATGGGTGTGGAATGTGCCGCCATGCCGTATGCCCGGGCGGATCGACAACCCGTCCGCGGTTTCGGTGGCGTCGACGCCGAGTCCGGTCAGTTCGGTGGCCAGTGCAGCGAGGCGATCGGTCTCGTGCCCGCGGATGTGTGCGACACCTCGGATCGAGCTCGGCCCGGACGCGACCGCTGCCAGGGCCGCGGCTACCGGGGTCAGCTCGCTGACGGCCTGCAGGTCGACGTCGGCGCCGTGGATGCCGTCGGCCCCGGAGACCGTGACCACGCGACTGGTGTCCGCCGTGTCGTAGGTGATGCAGGCGCCGAACGCCGCCAGTACCGCCAGCAGCTCGTCGGCAGCCTGCACGGAGTCCTCGGGCCAGGCCGTCGTCAGTTC
>JBBRIY010000205.1:0-5473 GCA_038220215.1 Propionibacteriales bacterium | reverse complement strand
GGCGATGGTGACGTCGTCGACGGTGTCGCGACGGTCGACGAGTCGGCGATCACCGGCGAATCGGCTCCGGTGATCCGTGAGGCCGGCGGCGACCGGTGCGCTGTCACCGGCGGTACGACTGTCCTGAGCGACCGGATCGTCGTGCAGGTCACGGCCAAGCCGGGGGAGACCTTCATCGACCGCATGATCGCCCTCGTCGAAGGGGCGTCCCGGCAGAAGACCCCGAACGAGATCGCGCTCGGCATCCTGCTGGTGACCCTGACGATCATCTTCCTGCTGGCCGTGATCGCCCTGCAGCCACAGGCGATCTACTCGGGCGGACGGCTGTCGCTGGTCGTCCTCGTTGCGCTGCTGGTCTGCCTCATCCCCACGACCATCGGAGCTCTGCTCTCTGCCATCGGCATCGCAGGCATGGACCGCCTGGTGCAGCACAACGTGCTGGCCATGTCGGGACGCGCCGTGGAAGCGGCCGGTGACGTGAACACGCTGCTGCTGGACAAGACGGGCACCATCACCTACGGCAACCGTCGCGCGAGCGACGTGTTCCCCGTCCACGATGTCGACCGCGAGGAACTCGTCTCCGCAGCCCAGGTGGCCTCACTCGCCGACGAGACGCCGGAGGGTCGCTCCATCGTCGAGTTCGCCGCAGCGTCGGGTGTGACCGGTGGCCTGGCAGATCGTGTGGCACTGGTACGCGCCGGAGCCACGTTCGTGCCGTTCACGGCCCAGACCCGCATGTCGGGCCTCGACCTGGCCGACGGCAGCCAGATCCGCAAGGGCGCCGGCTCGGCGGTCGCGGCGTGGGTGTCATCGCAGGGCGGCACACCGCCGCACGACCTGCAGTTGCTCATCGACGGGGTTTCCGAACAGGGCGCCACCCCGCTGGTCGTCGCCAGCCGCGCTCCGGGAGCGCCAGCGCGCACGCTCGGCGTCATCCAGCTGAAGGACGTGGTGAAGCCCGGCATGGCCGAGCGTTTCGCCCAGCTACGGGCGATGGGCATCCGCACCGTGATGATTACCGGCGACAACCCGCTCACGGCCCGGGCGATCGCTGCCGAGGCCGGCGTCGACGACTTTCTGGCCGAGGCGACGCCCGAGGACAAGATGGAGCTGATCAAGGCGGAGCAGACCGGCGGACGACTCGTCGCGATGACCGGTGACGGCACCAACGACGCCCCGGCCCTCGCCCAGGCCGACGTCGGCGTGGCGATGAACACCGGCACGTCGGCCGCGAAGGAGGCCGGCAACATGGTCGACCTCGATTCCGACCCCACCAAGCTCATCGACATCGTTGCCATCGGCAAGCAGTTGCTCATCACCCGCGGAGCGCTGACAACCTTCTCGATCGCCAACGACGTCGCCAAGTACTTCGCCATCATTCCTGCGATGTTCGTCGGGATCTTCCCCGGCCTGCAGGTGCTGAACGTCATGGGCCTGCACTCTCCGAACACCGCGATGCTCTCTGCAGTGATCTTCAACGCGCTGGTCATCCTCGCGCTCGTGCCGCTCGCCCTGCGCGGCGTCAAGTACCGGCCGATGAGCGCCTCGGCGATGCTCAACCGCAACCTGGCCATCTATGGCCTCGGCGGCATCATTGCCCCCTTCATCGGCATCAAGCTGCTCGACCTGTTGGTCGCGCTCATCCCAGGATTGGGGTAAACGCATGAATCTCGTTCGCCAGGCCCTTGCGGCCCTACGACTGCTGCTGGTCATGACCGTGCTGCTCGGCATCGCCTACCCGCTGGTGATCACCGGTGTCGCCCAGGTGATCGCGCCCGTCCAGGCCAACGGCTCCCGGGTCTCCGGCAGCGATGGGCAGGTCGTCGGCTCTGCGCTGATCGGCCAGGCCTTCGACGGCCCGGAATGGTTCCATGGCCGGCCCTCGGCGTCCGACTACTCGGGGGAGACCTCCGGCGGCAGCAACCTGTCCCCGGCATCCTCCGACCAGGCCGCGGCGCGGGAGCAGCGTGCAGCCGACCTCGCGGCCGCCAACCCGTCCGCTGTCGGGTCCGTTCCGGAGGATGCGCTCACGGCGTCAGCGTCGGGTCTCGACCCGCACATCTCAACGGCGTATGCGCTGTGGCAGGTGCCGCGGGTTGCGCGGGCGCGCGGAATGGACGCTGACCAGCTGGGCGGGCTCATCGCCGGTGCCACCGAACCTGCACCGCTCGGCTTCCTCGGGCAGGACGGGGTCAATGTCACGCGGCTCAACCTGGCCCTTGCCGGGTAATGACAAGGTAGGGCCATGACGCGCGGCAAGCTTCGGATCTACCTGGGTGCCGCCCCGGGGGTCGGCAAGACCGTCGCCATGCTCGACGAGGGCCACCGGCGTGCCGAGCGCGGCACCGACGTGGTGGTGGGACTGTGCGAGACGCACAACCGGACCCACACCGCAGCGCTGCTCGACGGTCTGGAGATCCTGCCCCTGAGGACCCTGGAGTACAAGGGTGCGCAGCTCGCCGAGATGGATCTCGACGCCCTGCTCGCGCGCCATCCGGACGTGGCTCTGGTGGACGAACTGGCACACACGAACGTGCCCGGCTCCCGGAACGAGAAGCGCTGGCAGGACATCGACGAGCTGCTGGAGGCCGGGATCGATGTGATCTCCACCGTGAACATCCAGCACCTCGAGTCGCTCAATGATGCGGTCACCTCGATCACCGGCATCACCCAGCGCGAGACCGTGCCGGACGAGGTGGTGCGCGCGGCCGACCAGATCGACCTGGTCGACATGTCGCCGGAAGCGCTGCGCCGGCGGATGGCGCACGGCAACGTCTACCGCCCGGAGAAGGTGGACGCTGCGCTGGCCAACTACTTCCGCGTCGGTAACCTCTCCGCGCTGCGGGAGCTGGCCCTGCTGTGGCTTGCAGACAAGGTGGATGCCGGCCTGGAGGGCTACCGGGCCGTCCACGGCATCACGGACAACTGGCCCACGCGTGAGCGTGTTGTGGTCGCGCTGTCCGGCGGATCCGAGGGCGAGCCCCTGCTGCGGCGTGGGGCTCGCATCGCGTCCCGGCTCGCTGGCGGGCAGCTGATGGCGGTCTATGTCTCCCGCAGCGACGGGCTGGCCACCGCGCCGCTGAGCGTTGTCGCCGAACTGCGCAGGCTGGCTGAGGAGCTCGGTGGCGAGTTCCACACCGTGACCGGTGATGATGCCGCGGAAGCCGTGCTCGATTTCGCCCGGGCCGTCAATGCCACGCAGGTCCTTGTCGGGGCCTCGCGGCGACCGTCCTGGCAGCGCGGTTTCACCTCGAGCATGGCCGAGCGGATCATCGAGGGCTCCGGCGACATCGACGTGCACGTTGTCACCCACCCGGGCGCCGGCAAGGGCTTCGGACGTCGCCGTGGTCGCGGGCTGCCGCCGCGCCGCGTGTGGGGCGGGCTGGGAGCCGCGGTGCTGCTGCCGCCGTTACTCACTGTCGTCCTGCTGGCCGATCCGTTCACGTCCGACCTGCCGATGGACATCCCGATCTTCCTGCTCGCCACGGTCACGGTCGCGCTGATCGGTGGCGTCGTGCCCGCCATCGTCGCGGCCGTGCTGTCCTCGCTGCTGCTGAACTGGTTCTTCGTACAACCGGTCGGCACCCTCACCGTTGCCGACCCGGAGAACACCGTCGCGCTGGTGGTCTTCGTGCTCGTCGGCGTGCTCGTGGCGCTGATCGTGCACCGGAACGCCCGCCGCACCGAGCAGGCACAGGCCGCGCAGGCGGAGAGCGCAGCCCTGGCTGGACTGTCGCATGCGCTGCTCGGAATGACCGACCCGCTGCCACTGTTGCTGCGCAGCGCAGTGGACATGTTCGGCGTGCGCGCGGCTGCGATCGTCCACCGGCCCGCCGTCGGCACGCCGGAGGTGATCGCGTCGGTGGGGGCGTTCGATCCGCTGGCCACGGCCGACCACGAGGACGCGGACAGCACGCACGAGCTCGTGCTGCAGCCGCCCGGACTCGCGGCTGGTCACCGTCGGCTGTTCGATGCGTTCGCAGCGCATGCCGGGGCCATCCTGCAGCGTCAGGAGCTCCAGCGTTCAGCCGGTACCGTCGGCCAGCTCTCCCGCGACAACGCTGCCCGGACGGCCCTGCTGTCGGCCGTCTCGCACGACCTGCGCACCCCGCTGGCCGGCATCAAGGCCGCCATCGGCAGCCTGCGGTCGGGCGAGATGCACTGGTCGCCGGAGGACACCGAGGAACTGCAGGAGGCGATCGAGGAATCCGCCGACCGGCTGGAGGTACTCGTCGGCGACCTGCTGGACATGTCACGGCTCCAGGCCGGGGCGCTGGTGGCGCACTGCCGTGCCACCGACCTGGGGGAACTGATCCCCGCCACCCTTGCCGGGGTTGCCCAGCCGCAACGCACGGCGTGGGAGATCGGTCCAGGGGCCCGCTACGTGCAGGCCGACGCAGGCCTGCTCGACCGGGTGCTCGCCAATGTGACGGAGAACGCCCTGCGCTACCAGCCGGCGACCGAACTCGTCCGCGTGCAGGCCAGCCGGGTGGCTGAGCGGGTCGAGGTCCGGGTCATCGACACCGGAGTCGGCGTGCCCGAGGATGAGCAGGAACGCATCTTCGTGCCCTTCCAGCGGCGGGGAGATGTGCCGGAAGGCAACGGACTCGGACTCGGCCTCGCGGTCGCCCGCGGCCTCGCCGAGGCGATGGGCGGGCGGCTTGCCGCTGAGTCGACCCCGGGCGGTGGGCTCACGATGGTGATCACCCTCCCCACCCGCGAAGGCCAGGAGTTGACGGCAGAGGAGAAGAACGGATGAGTCGCATCCTCGTCGTCGACGACGATCCGGTACTGCAGCGCACCCTGCGCATCAACTTGCGTGCCCGCGGCCACGAGGTCCTGTTGGCGGGAGACGGTCGGCAGGCGGTGAGCACCTTCCTCGCCGATGCCCCCGAGCTGGTGGTTCTCGACCTCGGGCTACCCGACCTCGACGGCGTCGGGGTGCTGCGACAGTTGCGAGCCGTTTCCAGCGTCCCGGTCATCGTGCTGTCGGCACGCCAGCAGGCCGATGACAAGGTCGAGGCCCTCGACGAGGGCGCGGACGACTACGTGAGCAAGCCGTTCAGCATGGACGAACTGATGGCAAGGGTGCGCGTGGCTCTCCGCCGGGGGACAGCAGACGTCGACGCTCCCGACACCCTCGATTCCGACGGGTTGGTCCTCGATTTCGGTGCCCACACCGCCAGCAGGGACACTGCGCCGATCCACCTGACGCCCACCGAGTGGCGCCTGCTTTCCGAGCTCGCCCGTCACGCGGGCAAGGTGGTGAGCCACGAGGACCTGCTCAAGGCGGTCTGGGGCCCGAGCTACGGGCGCGAACACCACTACCTTCGGGTGTTCGCCAACCAGATCCGGCGCAAGATCGAGGCCGACCCGGCCCGACCCCGTCACCTGGTCAACGAGCCCGGGCTCGGATACCGGCTGGTGCCCTGAATCCGGTGGACCGAGTTTGGAACCGTCCCCAACTCGGTCC
>JBBRIY010000204.1:0-5493 GCA_038220215.1 Propionibacteriales bacterium | reverse complement strand
CGAGTCGTGGTGGCGACCTGGCCGGTCTCGCGTTCGAGCAGGGGCAGAAGGACCTCGGCGTCGGCATGGTTGATCCGCAGGTGCTGGCCGGTCACCAGAACCGGCCGCAGCGCTACGAGGTCAGCGTCCGCGATGACCCGGTCGAAGCAGCGCAACGCTCCGGCAGTGGACGGGTCCCCGCCGCGACGGTTGCCGTGCTGGGTGAAGTCGGTGACCACGACAGCCCGCACCCTCTCGCCGCAGGACTGGCCGAGCTCCAGCCGCAGGATGTCGGCCACCGCATCATCCTTGGCCTCGGACTGGGCGAGGATCGAATCGAACGGGCTGCGGGCGCGACGTAGTCCACCGTCACTGAGGGTCTGCCCGAAGTCGGCAAGGGTGCGACGAGTGGCGGCCCACCGCTCGGCGAGACCGGGGTCCGGCAAGACCCGATCCAGGGCGTGGCGCGCCAGCAGCCGCAGGGCCTCATCGGTCGATGGCGGTCGGGTCGCGTCCTCTGTGGGCAGGAGGGGCACCAGCGGGTGCTGCGGTGCGAGCCGTCGCAGCATCCGGGACGCGGCATCTGCGAGGGCGAGGTCCTCGGCGAAAGCAGCACCGAGTTGCTGCATCGGGTCGATCGGCCCGGCCGCGGACGAGGGTGGCTGCAGGACGCCAGTCAGCCAGGCCAGGCCTTCCGGGTCGGCGAGCTCGTGTTCGACGAGTTCGGCGAGGCGACGATCCTGCTCGGCGAGGAAGGCGACCTCGTCCGGGGTGGGGGCGACGATCCAGCCGAAGTCGCGGTAGGGCGCGAGATTGCCCTCCCGGACGACCGCCGGGGTGGGCACCTCGTAGTCCACCTCGCCGAGCAAACCGGTGTAGTTCTCGTACTCGGCCGCGTCATCGGGGGACGGCAGGGTGGCGGTGAGCCCGATCAGCAAGGGCTCCCTTCCACAGGCGCGGATCAGGCCGGCGAGGTGGCTCACCACCAGTGCCCAGTGGTCGAGCAGGTGGTGGCACTCGTCCAGGACGATGGTCGTGACCCCGTGGTCGACGATGGCCTGCGCCAACGCCCGGGCGTTGGGGTGCAGGGCCTGGGCAAGGGCGGACGGATCGATGCGGGAAAGCCGTCGCCGGACGCCGCGGCTGCGTCGCCCGATTCCCGAGCGGTAGGCGGTCGGGTTCTGCTCGGCCAGCGTGGACAGCCAGCTCGCTGCAGCTGTCTCGTCGCGTCCTCCGGCGACGAGTTCGGCCACCCAGTCAGAGCGAGCGAGTTCGGACAAGGGGTCGGTGGTATCCAGGACGCTCAGCGCCTGGTAGGTCAACACGGTCACCTCAGCCAGGCATGCCGGATCCTCGGAGACGGCGGTGGGGTCACCGGCAAGCTCCGTCGCCGCCTGCGCCCACTGCGTCCGGATGACGGTGTTGGGGACAAGCACCACCGCGCGCCCCCCGGCACGGACGGAGAGCAGCAGTCCGAGAAGGGTCTTGCCCGACCCGGGCGGTGCCACGATGTGCAGGGCGTCACCCGGTCCGGCAGTCACCCGTTGCAGCACCGCCGCCTGGTACTGCCGCAAGTGGCCGTGGAACGTCCAGGAAGCCAGCGGTGCCGGGTCGGCGGGGAGTTCCACGTCAGGGAACCCGCGCGGTCCACTCCGGGTTGCCGAACTTGGTCTCGGCCAGATCCTTCGCCTCGGAGAGCTCGGCGGCCGTCAGTTCACCGTCCACCACGCGGTAGAGGGTGCGGAAGGTGGCGAGGAACGAGGCCATCACCTCTGCGCGCGGCAGGTGGGTCTGCGAGCGCACGGGGTCGACCCGCTTGTTGGCGCTCTTGGTGCCCTTGTCGGAGAGCTTCTCGCGGCCGATCCGCAGCACCTGCAGCATCTTGTCCGCGTCGATGTCGTAGGCCATGGTCACGTGGTGCAGGACGGCGCCACCGACGAACCGCTTCTGGGCGGCTCCGGCGATCTTGCCCGCCGGAGAGGCGATGTCGTTCAGGCCGGCGTAGTGCGCCTCCACCCCGACCTGCCCGAGGGCGGTCAGCACCCATTCGTCGAGGAAGGCGTAGGACGCCTCGTAACTCATGCCGTCCACGAGTGTTGCGGGCACGACGAGAGAGAAGGTGATGCAGTTGCCGGCCTCCTTGAACATGGCACCGCCGCCGGACACCCGCCGCACCACCTGGACGCCGAGGCGCGCGGCGGCCTCGGAGTCCACCTCGTTGCGCAGCGACTGGAACGAGCCGATCACGACGGCGGGGTTCTGCCATTCCCAGAACCGGAACGTCGGTCCGCGCTCCCCGGAGGCCAACTCCCGGGCGAGGACCTGATCGAGGGCGACGTGCTCGGTGGGGTCGAGCACTCCGGGGTCGAGGTAGGTGAAGGTGTGATCGGACCACCCGGTCGAGCGTCCCAGCGCACGGCGCACGGCGATCGCCACCGCCCGGGAATCGAAGCCCACCATGGTCACCGGTACTCCGAGGGTGCCCTCGGCAGTGGCCCGGGCGAGATCGGCATCGATGCGGGCGGCGAGCTCACTGACCGCGGTTTCGGTGCTGACTCCACCCAGCGCACGGTCGATCACCGGCAGCGCCTCGTCCGGGTCGAGGAAGAAGTCCCCGCTGACCCGCACCTGCGCGAGGCGGTCATCGGAGACGGAAAGATCGACAGCTACCAGTTTCCCGCCGGGAACCTTGTACTCTCCGTGGAGCCGCTCGTTCATGCGCTTCAGCATGGGGCCTAGACTGAGCGGCGCAAAATCAACAACGACTGAGCGGTGAGTACATGAGCGGGCACTCCAAGTGGGCCACCACCAAGCACAAGAAGGCGGTCGTCGACGCCAAGCGCAGCAAGGTCTTCGCGAAGCTGATCAAGAACATCGAGGTCGCTGCCCGCACCGGCGGCCCGGACACCGCTGGTAACCCCACGCTGTACGACGCGATCCAGAAGGCGCGCAAGACCTCCGTCCCCATCGACAACATCGAACGCGCGGTCAAGCGCGGCGGCGGTACCGATGGCGGCGGCGCGGATTACCTCACGATCATTTACGAGGCCTACGGTCCCGGCGGCACCGCCCTGCTGATCGAGTGCCTCACCGACAACCGCAACCGCTCGGCCTCCGACGTCCGGGTGGCCGTCACGCGCAACGGTGGCACCATGGCCGACGTCGGGTCGGTCTCCCGCATCTTCGACCGCAAGGGCGTCGTCGAGGTAGCCAAGTCCCAGGGCACGCGCATGCTGGGCGAGGACGACCTGCTCGAGGCAACGCTGGACGCCGATCCCGAGGACGTCCTCGACGATGGTGAGAACTGGCGTGTGATCAGTGACCCCAATGCCGTGGTCGACGTCCGCAAGGCCATCCAGGCCGCCGGCCTCGATTATGAGTCGGCGGAGGTCCAGTTCGTCCCGCAGTACACCGAGACCATCGGCGACGTGGAGACCGCGGAGAAGCTGTTCAAGCTGCTGGATGCCATCGAGGACTGCGACGACGTGCAGAACTTCTACAGCAACGACGACGTGCCGGACGAGATCGGCGACCAGCTCGACTGACGCCAGCGTGGCCTCCGACACGGGCACGGATGACCGGGTTAGTATCCGAACAACTGTTCGGAAGGATGCGTGGATGCGGGTACTGGGGGTTGATCCCGGCCTGACCCGGTGTGGGGTGGGCGTGATCGACGGCGCGCCCGGTCGGCCGCCGCAGCTGGTCGCTGTAGGTGTGATCAAGACGCCCAGCACGATGGACCTGCCGCAGCGGCTGCTCCTCATCGAGGCCGGGCTCACCGAGTGGGTCGCAGAGCACAAGCCGGATGTGATCGCCGTCGAGCGCGTCTTCGCCGACGTCAATGTGCTGTCGGTGATCGGGACGGCCCAGGCCGCCGGGTTGGCGATGCTGGTGGGGGCAAAGGCCGGCCTGCCGGTGCACACGCACACGCCGACAGAGGTGAAGGCCGCCATCACCGGGTCGGGCCGTGCGGAGAAGGCCCAGGTCGGCGCCATGGTCACCCGCATCCTGAAGCTCTCCGCGCCGCCCAAGCCCGCGGACGCAGCCGATGCCCTCGCTCTCGCGATCTGCCACCTGTGGCGCGGTGCCGGCGCCGACCGGATCGCGCAGGCCATCGAGAAGCAGGCGCTGGCACAGGCTCTGGCGAAGCAGACCCTTGCAGAGCGCGGAAGGGGAGTGCCGGCATGATCGCCCAGCTGACCGGGAGGGTGGCCGCCGTCGGCGGCACCTGGCTCGTCGTCGACCTGTCCGGCTTCGGCCTGAAGGCACTGTGCACCCCGGCGACCGCCGGCGCGGTGCGGGTGGGCGAGCAGGTCACCTTGTACACCTCGCTGATCGTGCGCGAGGACTCCCTCACCCTCTACGCCTTCAGCGAGCCGGGGGAGCGCGACTGCTTCGAACTCGTGCAGAGCGCAACCGGCATCGGCCCGAAAATCGCCCAGGCCGTGGTCTCCGTGTTCTCCCCGGACGAGTTCCGCGTGGCGGTAGCCGCCGGCAACCTGACGGCGCTCACCCGCGTCCCGGGCATTGGCGCGAAGGGCGCGCAGCGACTCGTCCTGGAACTCAAGGACAAGGTGAACGTCCTGGCCGGGTCCGGCGGCGGACTCGGCGGCCCAGCAGTCGCCCAGGGCTGGCGTGACCAGGTGCGGGCCGGGCTGGAGGGCCTCGGCTACTCCGCCCGTGACGCCGAAGCGGCCTGCGACCGGGTTGCACCCCAGGCGAACGAGAACCCCGACACCTCCGTCGCGCTGTTGTTGCGCGCGGCACTGCGCAGCCTGGCGAAGTGAGCGACATGACCGCAGAGACCGACCCGCTCGACCCGCACGTTCATACCGACGACCAGGCTGCGGAGTCCGCGTTGCGGCCGTCCTCGCTGGCCGAGTTCGGTGGCCAGCGCCGCGTCAGCGAGCAGTTGGGGCTCGTGCTGGCCGGTGCGCGCCACCGCGGCACCAGCCCCGACCACGTCCTGCTCTCCGGGCCCCCGGGCCTCGGCAAGACCACCCTTGCGCTGATCATCGCGACCGAGATGGGGGCGCCCATCCGGATCTCCTCCGGACCGGCCATCCAGCACGCCGGAGACCTGGCTGCGATCCTCTCCGGGCTCACCGAGGGCGAGGTGTTCTTCCTCGACGAGATCCATCGCATGTCGCGTCCGGCGGAGGAAATGCTCTACCTGGCCATGGAGGACTTCCGCGTGGACGTGGTGGTCGGCAAGGGGGCCGGTGCCACGGCGATTCCCCTGGAGATCCCCCGGTTCACCCTCGTCGGCGCGACCACGAGGGCCGGGCTGCTCCCGGGACCCCTGCGCGACCGCTTCGGCTTCACAGCCCAGCTCGACTTCTACGCCGCAGCCGATCTGGAGAAGATCCTGGTGCGCTCGGCCCAGCTGCTCGGCATCCACCTCGATCACTCAGCGGCTGTCGAGATCGCCTCGCGGTCCCGGGGCACGCCCCGCATCGCGAACCGGTTGTTGCGCCGCGTCCGCGACTACGCCCAGGTGAAGGCCGACGGCCT
>JBBRIY010000203.1:0-5522 GCA_038220215.1 Propionibacteriales bacterium | reverse complement strand
GCCACCGGAGCCCGGGACCTCGTCGTTGCGGCCCACGCGGACTTCCTGCCGCTGAACCGCCTGCACAGCCGGGCCTGTACCAACTGGCAGTTGCGACCCACCTCGTGGGACCCGACGGCGCGCAACGACCACTCCGACCTGCGCTGGGACATCGCGGCACTGCACGACCTGGAGCGCGCGGACGCCGGCCTCGCAGAGATCTGCGGACGGCTCAGGGCCATCCTCACCCGGTTCGACGGCTACGCCCAGGCCCATCACGAGGCCCTCGAGCATGTGCAGCACGGGGACGGGACATGGCTGGACGGTCCCGACCGGGCTTCCTGCCAGCTGGTGTGGATCGGCTTCCACGAGGACCTGCTTGCAACGCTGGGCATCCCACGCGGCAGCGACGGGTGACACCGCCGGGGTGCGGGTCAGTGGCGCTCTACAGCTCGTAGTCCTCGTCACCCTCGGCGAGCCGAGTCCAGTGCGGCACGAGGGGACGCAGGTCGCGCCCGGCCGGCAACGGCACGCCGAAGAACTCCCGCTGCACCCACTCCACGAGGTCGAAGCCGAAGTACGTCACGTCGCTCTGCACAACGGAGAAGACCGGACTCGGCGACCCCAGCGGACCGGGCGGCAGGTAGCGGTGACCGTACAGCGGGAGCAGCGTGGGCCACGTCACCAGCTCCTCGATCGCGGCCTCGCGTGCACGGGCCGGGTCGGCGATGCGCGGACCCCACGACCGCGGCCAGAAGTCGTTGTGGTCCACGTCGTGGAGGAGCCCCTCAATCGGAATCCGCAACAGGTGAGCGATCGGTTCCGCTGCCCCGCGCCAGTCGACCCAGCCCTCGCCCAGCGGCACGGCCAGGTGCAGGAAGTCGGCGTGGTCGGCGGAGAACTCGATGCCCCACTGCGCCTGCAGGACCGCCAGTTCGTCTGCCGTCAGGCCGGGGGTGAGGACGGCTCCCGCCTCCCGCAGTGCGCTGATGGCGTGCTCGGCAACCGTGCTCATAACGTCATCATGGACCGGCGGGCGAGCCTTTTCCGGACTTTCTCCTCGAACGCCGGGCCTCGGAATAGATTCGTGCCGGCTCGCTGGACAGCGCCAGCAACGCGAGCACGCTGACCGCGACGGCAGCGAGGTTCGTGGTCAGGGAGATCCGCTCCGTGCCGGCAATGTTGCCGACCCAGGCTGCGATGATGCTGACCACGCTGGACCCGCATAACAGCACGCGTGCCCAGTCGCGTCCGGTGAGCAGTGCGAGCGCCAGCCCCATGTTCACAACGCCGATCGCAGCAAGTACCACCTCAACGACGATCTCGACGCCGCCGATGGGTGTCGTCACGTCGATCGCCGGTGGACCAGGCAGCAGCAGCACGCCCAGGATGCCCAGGTACTCCAGTCCGAGCAGGGCTGCGACCAGGGCACCGAACACCACCTGCGGTGGACGATGGGCGCCGTCGGCTTCGGGTTGGGATTCCACCTCCAGCAGTGCGGAACCGCCCAGTCCGGACAGGTCGACGACCGGCAGGTCGCCGTCGGTCTCGATCCGGTCGCCCCCACCGTTGCGGGAGTGGTAGCCGGAGGAGTAGTTCCGCAGCACCTCCACCTGCGCCGCCGTGGTGGTTGCCGTGATGCTGGCGATGATGTGGTCGCGTTCCACGTCAACGTCCTGGTCGATCTTGTGGGTGATCTGTCCGGTGAACAGTGACAGCCCGACGCTGCGGTCATAGGTGCCGGCCGCCAGCCAGTCGACGGCGAACCCGCCCGGCAGCAGCCAGCCCGGGGGGCACGTCCAGAAGCGCACGTGATGGCGGCGAGAAGGGCTCCCCTCCACCTCCTGCTGGTACGCGAAGTCCTGCTGCCGTCCGAACAGCAGCAGCGGGCTCACCGGCGCTTCGGCGTAGCTGCGGCCGGTGAGGGTGGACGTCACGATTCGCCAGCCGGTTGCCAGCGTGAGCTCGTCGGCCCGTATCCAGCCGGCGGACCGCATCGCGTCGTGGACCTGCCGCCCGCTCCCCCGCAGCGCAAGGTTCACCGGGTCGCCCAGGAGGCCGTCGGCCGTCCGGGCGCGACCGATGAAGTAGTCGGGCAGGTAGATCGCGGTAAGGATGCGGTGGATGCGCGGCAGCGCGAGGTAGGCGACCAGCACCCAGAACAACACCATGAGCAGCATCGGCCAACCCGGTGATATGCCGGCCTGGAGCACCAGGTAGGCCAGCCAGGCCGCCGACACCCCGCCGAAGACGAAGAAGAAGAGGTCAAGGCTGACCAGCAGGCGGTTCCGCTGTCGCGGGCTCACCTCTGCCATGTCGACCTCCCACCTCTCCGGCCCACGAGAACTGTGACACGACCGCAGCGATGGCTGCCAGACGACGCGTGGATCCGGCGGGCTGGCGGGCGGCGCGACCCTAGACTCGCCAGAGCCACTCGACCCGGGAGACCTTGATGAGCTACGACGTCGCCGCGCTGCGCGACCACTTCCCGTCCCTGCGCTCGGGGACGGCCCACTTCGACGGCCCCGGTGGAACCCAGACCCCCATCGAGGTGGGCACTGCAATCCTGACGACCCTCACCTCGCCGCTGTCCAACCGCGGCCAGCTCAGCCCGTCCGAGGCGAACGCCGAGGCAGCGGTCACGGGCTTCCGGGCGGCCTACGCCGACCTGCTGGGGGTACCGGCCGACGGCATCGTGTACGGGCGCAGCGCCACCCAGCTCACCTACGACCTGGCGCGCATGCTCGCCAAGCAGTGGCGCGCCGGGGACGAGGTCGTGGTGACACGCCTGGACCACGACGCCAACGTTCGCCCCTGGGTGCAGGCCGCCGCGGCGGTCGGCGCCGTGGTCCGCTGGATCGACTTCGACCCGGCCACCGGTGAGGTCGACCCCGACAGCATCACCGAAGCCCTGACCGCACGCACCCGCCTTGTCGCCGTCACCGGGGCGTCGAACCTGATCGGCACCATGCCACCGCTGCGAGCGATCGCCGCGGCGTCCCACGCTGTCGGGGCCGTGGTGCACGTCGACGGCGTGCACTACGCGGCGCACCAGTTCGTCGACGTCGCAGCCCTCGGGGTCGACTCGTTCGTGTGTTCGCCCTACAAATTCCTCGGTCCGCACTGCGGCGTCCTCGCGGCCGCCCCGGAGTTCCTCGCAACGCTGTGGCCGGACAAGCTGTTGCCCTCCACAGACCAGGTTCCCGAGCGCTTCGAGCTGGGCACCCTGCCGTACGAGGTCCTGGCCGGCGCCACCGCTGCCGTCGACTTCCTCGCAGCCATCGCCCCCGGAACGGCGGACTGCCGCCGCGAGCAACTCCGAGCGTCCCTGCACGCCGTCGACACCCACGAATTACGGCTGCGCCAGCGACTCGAAGCGGGCCTCGCAGAGCTCGGCAGCACGGTGGTGGTGCACTCCCGCGCCGCTGAACGGACGCCGACCCTGCTGCTCACCCTGACCGGGCGACGCAGCTGGGACGCCTACGGGTTCCTCGCGGCCCGCAAGGTGCTGGCACCAGCCGGGTCGTTCTACGCCTACGAGCCGTTCACGCGCCTGGGACTGCCGGATACCCACGGCCTGCGCCTGGGCCTTGCCCCCTACAGCAACGACGACGATGTCGACCGGGTGCTTGCCGGGCTGAGGGATTTCCTCACCGCCTGAGGCCTACCGGGGCGTCGGGGCAGCGGCCATACTGGCGCGCATGTCCTACGACCTGGAACTCGCCGCCCGTATCCGGGCCGCTTTGTCGTTCGAGCCCGGTATCACGGAGAAGCACATGTTCGGCGGCTGCGCCTTCCTGCTGGGTGGCAACATGACCGCCGCTGCGAGCGGCGGGGGCGGGCTGATGCTGCGGGTCGACCCGGCGGTCGGCGAGTCCCTCCTCGAGCGGGACGGCGCCCAACCGTTCGAGATGCGCGGCCAGGCGCTGAACGGCTGGTTGCGGATCGACGAGGCGGCGCTCGTCGATGAAGTCGCCCTGCGCTGGTGGCTCGATCAGGCCTTGTCCTTCACGCGGAGCCTGCCCGCGAAGTAGTCACCCGAGCGCCAGGTGAGCCCGCAGGTGCTCGACGACGAAGGCGTGATCCTCCAGCTGGGGCAGCCCGGAGACACCGACCACGCCGATCACCGTCCCGCTCTTCAGTCGCAGGGGCACCACGCCACCGTGCGCTGCGTACTCGGACGGGTCGAGGCGCGAATCGGCGTCGAAGTCGTTCCCGCGCTCACGGAAGCTCTCCCCCACGGCGAGGGATGCTTGCCCGTAGCGCAGCGCCACCCGTGTCTTGCGTGCCAGCCAGTGGTCGTTGTCGGAACTGGAACCCGGCAAGGCGGTGTGGAAGACCCGCTGCTGGCCCAACTGGATGCCGATCGCCACAGGCAGCCCCGCCGCCACCGCGGCGGCACGCATCCGTGAGCCCAGCACCCAGGCGTCCTCGAGGCTGAAATCGGCGAATCGGAGCTCGCGCTCCTCCGTCAGCAATTTCTCGGTCAACTCGCTCATGCTCACTCCCGGGACGGGGTGGACTCCGATCGACGATAGCCTCCCGACGACTCTGGGGCGCGTGGAACACTGGCGACATGCGCGTGCACCTGGGCTCTGACCATGCAGGCTGGGAGCTGAAGACCCGGCTCGTCGAATGGCTCGTGGCCAACGGCCATGACCCGGTCGACCACGGCCCTTGGCGTCCGGTTCCCGATGACGACTACCCCACCTACTGCCTCCGCGCAGCAGGTGGGGTCGCCGCCGACGCCGACGCCGGCGTTGAAGCGCTCGGCGTGGTGATCGGCGGATCGGGAAACGGCGAGCAGATGTCGGCCAACAAGGTGCGCGGCATCCGTGCAGCCCTGGCCTGGTCGGAACAGACCGCCCGGCTGGCTCGCGAGCACAACGATGCGCAGGTGCTGGCCATCGGAGCCCGCCTGCACTCCGCCGACGAGGCGCTCGGCTTCGTCGCGACTTTCCTGGCCACGCCGTTCAGTGGCGACCCGCGGCACGCGCGTCGGATCGAGATGCTCGCGACCTACGAGGCGAACGGTGCGTTGCCGCCGATCCCGACCGACTGATGTGGCCCGCGCGCTGCCCAGCGAGTTGTGCGCATTCCTGAGCCGGTGATGGCGGCGGACGACACACACGAGAACTGGCGGCACTTGGCCTGGCCCTCTTCACACCGGTCCGGCGGGGCGTGCGGCGACGCCCCGGCGGACTGCCCGTTTGCGGGGCAACCGGTGCGATGTGGTGAGATGGCGACGTGGCACCGTCCGATCAACTGAACTATCCGATCCACCAGCGCACGCTCGACAATGGGCTGCGTGTGATCGTCAGCCCTGATCACAGCGTCCCGATGGTGGCTGTGAACCTCTGGTACGACGTCGGCTCGCGAGACGAACGACCCGGCGAGCATGGCTGGGCGCACCTGTTCGAACACCTGATGTTCTCCGGTTCCGACCACGTGGCGACCGGCGAGCACCTCAACCTGCTGCAGTCCCTCGGCGGCGCGGTGAACGCCACCACCTGGTTCGACCGCACGAACTACTTCGAGACGCT
>JBBRIY010000202.1:0-5523 GCA_038220215.1 Propionibacteriales bacterium | reverse complement strand
CTGTGCCACTTCCCGCGCGACATGAACCAGAGCAAGGTGCCCAAGCCGTCGAAGGTCTGTCCCGGCGCTGGGATCGATGTCACCGGAGTGGGGGTCACCACCAAAGGCGTCGACTACTTCTGCAGCGGGGGCGCCGAGGCCCTCCCGCAGACCAATGGCGGCTACACCGGCTGGTGGAAGTCCACCGGCTACCCCTCGGTCACGTACGAGGGCCAGAAGATGGCCACCCTTCCCTACGGTCGCAAGCTCGTTCACGGCGAGCTGATCTGCCTCAGCGAGCAGTCCGGAGTCACCTGCGGCAACATGACCACCGGCGCGGGCTTCAAGATCTCGCGGGCCGGTGTGACCTTCATCACCTGAGCGTGGCGCCGGCACCGTGGGGGGTGGGTGCCGGCGCCAACCTTCGAGCGGACGGCCATCCCCGTCGGGCGGCCTCGGTATCGTGTCGGCATGTCTGCGACGGCGTCCGAGCTTTCCAGCCCGCTCGTCAACGCCTACCGGGCGCATCCGTCGAGGGCGGGCTTCGACGAGCTCGTCGACAGCAACGGCGTCCGCCCACACGCGGCAGCACTCGCGGCAACCGTCGAGTACATGGGCATCGGCGGGCTCCTCACCGCCCGCGCCGAAGCTGTCAACGAAGTGGCCGATGAGGGCATCAGCTACGGCGCCGCCGCGTCCGGCGTCCGCCAGCCCTGGCTGGTCGACCCGCTTCCCCTGCCCCTGGACGGGTCGGACTGGCTCACCCTCGAACGAGGCCTGGCCCAGCGGGCCGTCCTGCTGGACGCCGTGCTCGCCGACCTCTATTCCGACCGGACGCTACTGCGTCGCCGGGTGCTTCCCGCCGCAGCAGTGCTCGGCCATCCCGGCTTCACCCGCACCGCCGACCGGATCGGCGCGTCGAACCGTCGCCAGCTGGTGCTGACGGCCACTGATGTCGGTCGGGATGGGGCGGGCGTTTGGCGGGTCATCTCCGATCGCACCCAGGCTCCGGCGGGGGCCGGCTACGCGATGGCGACCCGTCGCATCGTGAGCCGGGTGCTCGCCGGCCTGCACCGCACCAGCGACCTGGCCCGGCTGCGCAGCTTCTTCCTCGCCATGACGGGCGCACTTCTCGACGCTGCCCCGGGCGGCACCGAGATCCCGCGAGTGGTGCTGCTCTCGCCGGGAGCGGCCAGCGAGACAGCGTTCGACCAGGCGTTCCTCGCCACCATGCTCGGCTTCCCGTTGGCAGAGGCCGACGACCTCGTGGTCAGCAAGGGGCGGGTGTGGCTGCGGGCCGGCGGCGAGCTGGAGCCGGTGGACGTGATCCTGCGCCGGGTCGAAGCAGCGCTCAGCGACCCCCTGGAGTTCCGGGGCAACTCCGAGGTGGGGCTTCCCGGCATGGTGGAAACCGCCCGCCAGGGTGCCGTAACCGTAGTGAACCCGCTCGGCGCCGGAGTGCTGGACAACCCCGCCCTGATCGCACACCTGCGGCCGGTTGCACAGGCCCTGCTCGGCGAGGACCCGCTGCTGGAATCCCCCGAAACCTGGTGGTGCGGCGATCCCGTCCAGGCCAGCCACGTGCTGGCCAACCTTGACCACCTCGTGATCAAGCCGGTCGCTCGCACCGGCGGGACGGCCGTCCGCTACGGCTGGCTGCTCGACGCCGCAGAGCGGACAGAGCTCGTCGACCGGATCAGCGACGAGCCGTGGGCGTGGTGCGGCCAGGAGCCGATCGAACTGTCCACGGCTCCCGTCGTCACCCCAGCAGGGCTCGAGCCCCGACGCTTCGTGCTGCGCACCTTCGGGGTCGCGACCGGTGACGGGTACACCTTCCTGCCCGGTGGCCTCGGCCGTGTCGCGGCAGGGGTCGACGAGCGCACGGTCTCCAGCGCAGCGGGAACGCTGGCCAAGGACGTCTGGGTGCCGGCGGCAACGCAGGAGCGCGTCGGACCGGCCGAACCCGTCCAGCGCAGGCTGCTCACGCTCGCCCCGCGCGAGACGGCCGTGCCGCCCCGGGTGGCGCACACGCTGATGACGATCGGCCGGTTCGCCGAACGTGCGGAGTCGACAGCCCGCCTCATCAAGGTGGCCGACGACCTCAGCGAGGACTACAACTCCCGGCCCGGCACGCGGGGTGCCGAAGCTGCAGCCTCCCTGCTGGTAGCGGTCGCCCGCATCACCGGCATCGAGCGTTGGTACGCGGAGACGCCCCTGGCCTACCTGACCCGAGTCGCGCTCGAACCGTCCGCGCCCGGGGGGGTGCACCACAGCGTCCGTCGCCTGACGGCGGAGGCGCAGGAAGTGCGCGACCTGATGAGTGTCGACATCTGGAGCGTCTTCAATCGCCTGGAGCGCACCCTCGCCCGGCGTCCGTCAGCGGGCGACCAGCTGGAGCCGGTGCTGGCCGACGTCCTGGAGTCGCTGCTCGCCTACGCCGGGATCATGGCGCAGAGCATGGTGCGCGACTCCTCCTGGGCCTTCCTCGACGCCGGTAGCCGGCTCGAACGGGCGCGTCACACCGTCTCGCTGTTGCGCCACGCGATGGGCGACCAGGCCCACCCGGCGACGGCGGAGCTCGCAGCGGACGCCGTCCTGCGTGCCGGCGAGAGCATCATCACCCACCGACGCCGCTCGGCCTCCGGCACCGGCCCCGCCACGGCTGCCGAGTCCGTGCGGCAACTCCTGGTGCACGACCCGGCAAACCCGCGGTCCGTGGCCCACCAGCTCGCAGCGCTGGCTGCCGACCTCCGCCTGGTCGGTGACGACCGGCTGGCAGAGCAGGCAATTGCACTCCTCGCCGAGGTGGACGCTGCTGCCGAGGCTCCGCCCGTCGACGCCCACCAGCAGCTCCAGCAGCTCGCACGGGCGCTGGACGGCCTGGGCGAGCGGATCGCCGCGCGTCACTTCGTGCGCCAGGCCACCCGCCGGACTGCGGAGACCAGCTGGTCGACCCCGTGGCAGGTGGGCTGATGGTCGCCCAGTACGGACCGCGCCGCTATCGGGTCAGTCATGTCACCCGGTACTCCTATGACGACGTCCTCGAGGCCTGTTACAACCGGGGGCTGCTGCATCCACGGGACACGCCCCACCAGCAGGTGCAGTCCAGCGTTGTGGTGGCCACCCCGCCGTCGGACGGGATGAACACCCACACCGACTATTTCGGCAACCACTCGGTGTACCTGGAGTCCCGGTCGGCTGCTGCCGAGCTGACCATCTCCGCGACCAGCGTCGTCGCGGTCGACTGGGCACCCCCCGACCTCGCAGCCCTGAACGCCTGGACCGTCCGTGGCGCGGCGGAGGCCATCGCCGACAACGCTGACCCCGTGGAGCTCGCCGAGTTCACGCTGCCCTCCCCGCTGGTCGCCATCGGGCCGATGATCAGGGACTACGCCGCAGAGGTCCTGATGGCCGACCGTCCTCTCGGAGAAGCGGTCGCCGCCCTGCTGCACCGGATCCATGCCGACTTCAGCTACCGGCAGGGAGCAACGTCGGTGAGGACCACGCTCTCGGAGCTGCTGGAGCTGCGCAAGGGCGTCTGCCAGGATTTCGCACACCTCGCCGTCGGCTGCCTGCGGACGGCGGGCCTGCCGGCCCGTTACGTCAGCGGCTACCTGGAGACGGCCCCTCCCCCCGGCAAGGAGAAGTTGCGGGGCGCTGACGCCACCCACGCCTGGGCCTCCGTCCTCACCCCCACCGGGGAATGGATCGACCTGGACCCCACCAACGACAACTTTGCCGATTCCCGCTACATCGTCACCGCCTGGGGACGGGACTTCTCCGACGTGTCCCCGTTGCGCGGGGTGGTCTTCACCGAGGCCGGCAGCTCCGATCTTGTCGTCGAGGTCGACGTCGAGCCCTTGCCGGCCTACGACCCGGACCCGCTGGCCATCTGAGGCTGGTCAGCCCAGCCCGTACACCTGGCTGTAGCCGGTCTCCGTGTCGGTGATCCGAACGCTGGCTCGCCCACCCGACTCGACGGCGTAGGACTCCTCGATCACCGGGCCGTAGCCCCACCGCTCCACCGCGATGTCGTCGAGCCGGTAGCGGCCCTGCAGGAACGGGTCGAACGGGAAGCGCACGTCCGCAAGGGGAATCAGGTCCCCGAAGGGCTGGCCGTCGGGTCCGAGGGCGGTGTAGCCGACGAAGCGGTACCAGCCGAGATTGTGGCCTGCGCGGTAGGTGCGGGTGACGACTCCGGAGGCAGGGACTCTGCCGAGATCAACGATCAGGTCGAAGTCGACGACTTCGCCGCTGTCGCGATCACGCAACACACCGAAGCCGAGCCATGCACGGTCGCCGGGCACGACTGATGTGCCTGCATCGGCGCCGATCTGCATGGGACCAACCTAACCCGAACGTCACTCGGCCCTCGGGCCGTCCGTCCCGGTGCTCAGAAGCCCTGCCACGGCGAGCAAGAGCAACAATCCTTCGGTTCACCGGACATGTCGGCCAAAGCTGGAGGAAGATTGGCGTCATGTTCTCGGTGATCGGTGGTTCAAGCGCACCGTGCGCGGTGTGCCGCCACGTGCACCGTGACCTGGCTCGTGTGCTGGGCACGTCCGCACCGGATGACTGGATGGCGGTCAGCCCCGGCGAGCGCCTGGAGGCTGAACTCACACCCGACGTCTGCATCCTGCCCCACGGTGGTGTCACCCGGCACTTCATCCGTGGTCACATCCAGCTGCCGCTGCTCGGGCCCGACGCGGAGATCTTCGTCTGGTCGGTCTGGGTCGAGGTGGAGGAGGATTCGATGTCCTCCATCGCCCGCAGCTGGAGCGACCCGAACCGCGCCGCAATCGCCCCGATCAACGGCTGGCTCGCCACGGAATTGCCCTACGAGCAGCCGACCAAGGGCATCGAAGTGGTCGTGCACACCAGGGATCCCGGGCAGGTGCCGCTGCTGATGCTGGCTGAGGGCTCCACCCATACCCTCGCCGCCGAACAGCGCAACGGCGTCGGCCTGCACCGGCTTGCGGAGTTGGCGGAGCTGCTCAAGCGTTGAGGTCGTCATGAGCAACTTCTTCGAGATCTTCAACCCCGGCCAGCGCTACACCCGCGAGCAGCTGGAGACCGAGAAGCTGCTCGTCGTCCAGGACGCACAGGGCGGGAGTGGCCCGGATCCTCTCGACCTCGACTCGGGCTCGGTGGTGCTCCGGATGCCGCCCAACGCAACCGAAGCAGAGGACGTCGAGGACGGGCCGCCGAAAGGCTGAGCGCCATCGCCCGGCGTCGTCGATGCCGTCGGTGCCCGCTGCCGGCGCGACCCACGAGACCCCCATTTCGGTGCAGGGGCAGACTGGGCCAATGATCGACGTCCAGCGAAGCCTCGGTGAGTTGCTCCGCTCCAAGGTTGCCGGGGACGACGCCGCCGAGGAGGCCGAACGGATCTGGGGCAAGGCGGGGCCACGCTGGTTCTCCCCCAGCGACCCGATCTGGCGGGTACACCGGGACGCGTCCATGTTCGTCGGGGGCATCACGGCCCTGCTGCTGCAGTCGCTGCAACCGCAGGCGATGGCCGGGGTCGCGGGGCACAGCGGCTAC
>JBBRIY010000201.1:0-5526 GCA_038220215.1 Propionibacteriales bacterium | reverse complement strand
CGGCTGCGCCCGGAGAAGTCCTGGTTCACCGCTTGAGGACGCGGGTTCGATTCCCGCCACCTCCACCCCTGTGGGCTCGTTTCACGACGGGCCCCTGTTGACTGCGAATGGGCAGCCTTCCGCCTCGGCGGGTGGCTGCCCATTCCTGTTCGTCCTGCGTGGAACACTGGACGCCGGGAGGTGACATGACCAGTTTCGGTGTGGGCGACCTGCTGGTCGCCGGCGTGGGACTCAGCGACGGCGTCTTCGACGGTGCCGTGGTGCTGCTGCTCGACGCCGACGAGGCCGGGACGGTGGGCGTGGTGCTCAACCGGGTCGCCGAGATCGAGCTGGCCGACGCGCTTCCGGCGTGGGCGAAGCTGGTGAGTGAGCCGCAAGCCCTTTTCGACGGCGGTCCGGTCTCCCAGCAGGGCGCGGTGTGCCTGGCCGAGCCGTGGGCACTGACCGAGGAGCCGCCGGGCTGGCGTCCCGTGTTCAACCGGGTGGGCCTGTTGAATCTGGACACCCCCGTGGAAATCGCCGAAGGCGCCTATCGCCACCTGCGCATCTTCGCCGGCTACGCCGGTTGGGACGCCGGCCAGCTGGAGCGTGAGCTGGAGTTCGAGATGTGGCACGTGGTGCCTGCGCTGACCGACGACGTCTTCGATCCCAGCCCCGAGGACCTGTGGCGCAGGGTGCTGCGGCGCCAGGGCGGAGAACTCGGACTGCTGTCCACCTGGACCAGTTCCGCCGAACTCAACTGAGTGGATCAGACGGCACCGCCCACCCCGGTACTATCAAAACCACAGACTAGTAAAGGGAGGGACGTTGTTGAGCGAGGCTGCTCGGAGTCCGTCCCCGCGGATCCTGGTCGTCGATGATGACGAGGCCCTGTCGGAGATGCTGCACATCGTGCTCGGCTCGGAAGGATTCGACGCCCGCCTGTGCCACACCGGCGATGCCGCCGTCGGAGTCTTCCGCGACTACCGTCCCGACCTGGTGCTCCTCGACCTGATGCTGCCCGGACGTGACGGGGTCGACGTGTGCCGCGAGATCCGAGCCGAATCCGGCGTCCCGATCGTCATGCTGACGGCCAAGAGCGACACCATCGACGTGGTCGACGGCCTCGCGGCCGGTGCGGACGACTACGTCGCCAAGCCGTTCAAGACCCAGGAACTGATCGCCCGCATCAAGACCCGGCTCCGCCGCCACGTCACGTCCGACTCCGATGTCGACAGCCTGCGGATCGGCGACCTCATGATCAGGGTCAACGAGCACACCGTCCGCCGCGGCGAGTCCGAGATCACGCTCACGCCGCTGGAGTTCGACCTCCTCCTGGCCCTTGCCCGCCGTCCCCGCCAGGCCTTCACCCGCGAGGTGCTGCTCGAGGAGGTCTGGGGCTACCGTCATGCCAGCGACACCCGGCTCGTCAACGTGCACGTCCAGCGGCTGCGCTCCAAGATCGAGCAGGATCCGGAGAAGCCCGAAATCATCGTGACCGTGCGCGGCGTCGGCTACCGGGCCGGGGAACCCAAGCCGGCCTGATGAAGGGCTGGGCTCGGTTCGCTCCGTTCCGGCTGTGGGCCAGGTCCCTGCCGTTCCGGGTCGTTGTCAGCACCCTCGCTGCAGCCTTCGTGATCCTCGTTGCCACCGGCTGGTTCCTGATGGACCAGTCGAGTCGCGGCATCCTTGACGGAAAGACCCAGGCCAGCGTGGCGGAGGCCTCCTCCGTGGTGTCGATCATGCGACGCGACCTCTCCACCACCGACCTCCGCACCACCTCGGCCACCGAGCGGATCAGCCGTCTGGTGAGGGACGCAGCCAACCGCGGCAATGTCGGTAACCAGTACTTCGTTGTCGTCGAGACGCCCATCTCCCAGATCGGCACCGCAGGGGTGGCGGCTGACAGCATCCCGGAGAGCATCCGTGCGGCCATCGGCACCGGCACCGGCCTGTGGAGCACCCCGACAATGATCCGGTTCACCGATTCGCGTGCGGAGGAGCCCGGCCTGGTGGTCGCGGCGAGCCTCGACGTTCCCGGCCAGGAGCCGTACCCGATCTTCTTCCTGTTCTCGACCAGCCAGGAGCGCCAGACTCTCGCGGTGGTGCAGCAGGCCGCGCTGGCGACCGGGCTGTTCCTCCTCGCCGGCCTGACCATCACCGTGTACCTCACCTCGCTGCAGGTGCTGCGGCCGGTGCGCCTCGCCCGGCTCGCTGCGGAACGACTCGCCGCCGGGCACCTGGACGACCGGATGGCCGTCGTCGGAACCGAGGACCTCGCCGGCCTTGCCCGCTCGATGAACCACATGGCCGAGGAGCTCGACAAGAAGATCACCCAGCTGCAGAACCTGTCGCTGGTGCAGCAGCGTTTCGTCTCGGACGTCTCCCATGAACTGCGGACGCCCCTGACGACCATCCGGATGGCAGCGGAGGTGTTGCACTCGCACCGCGCGGCCTTCGACCCTGCCTCCAGCCGGTCCAGCGAACTGCTCTCCGCCGAGCTCGACCGGTTCGAGGAACTCCTCACCGACCTGCTGGAGATCTCCCGCTTCGACGCGGGCGCTGCGGAGCTCGCCATCGACGACATCGACCTGTCCGCGCTCACCAGGGAAGAGGTGGACGCACTGCGTCGCTTCGCCGAAGAGTCGGGCACCGTGATGGTGGTTGACGCCAACACCCGGTGCGTCGCAGAGGTGGACAGCCGGCGCATCCGGCGCATCCTGCGCAACCTGATCACCAACGCGATCGAGCACGGGGAGGGGCGTCCGATCTCCGTGCATGTGCGTGGCGACGACCAGGGCGTGGCGATCGCCGTCCGCGACCACGGCGTCGGCTTCTCGGCGGCGGAGGCGGGGCAGGTGTTCAACCGCTTCTGGCGTGCCGACCCGTCCCGCGGACGTCGCGTCGGCGGCACCGGCCTCGGCCTGTCGATCGCCCTCGAGGACGCCCGCCTGCACGGTGGGTGGCTCACCGCCTGGGGTCGTCCCGGCCTCGGCGCGCAGTTCCGGCTGACCGTTCCGCGCCGGGCGGGGGAGACGCTGCACGGTTCGCCGTGGCCGGTGGTTCCCCCCGACCTCAAGGAGGTGACGGCGCTTGCGCTCCACTAACTGGCTCGTCGCCCCCTTCGCGCTGGTGCTGGCACTCACCGGCTGCGCAACCGTTCCCACCAGCGGGCCGGTCGAACACCACACCCCTCAGGCTGCGGGCGTGAACACCGGGGTGCACGTCGACCCGCTGCCGCCGGCCGACGGCGCGTCCCAACAGCTGGTGGTCGAGGGCTTCCTGCATGCCATGGGCGTCTATCAGCCGAACTACGGGGTTGCTCGGGAGTACCTCACCCCGACGGCGAGCGAGGGCTGGCGGCCCGAGTCCGGCGTCGAGGTGTACACCGAGAGCGACCAACTCGTGGAGAGCGACCAGGGCGTCGCGCTCTCCTACGTGCAGGTCGGCAGCGTGGACTCCTCAGGCATCTACCTGTCGGACAACACCAACAAGCGCTACATCTTCGAGTTGGCCAAGGACTCCGCCGGGCAGTGGCGCATCGCCAACCCGCCGTCCGGCCTGATGGTGTCGCGGTACATGTTCACCACCAACTACACCGCGGTCAACCTGCATTTCCTGAGCGCCTCGGGTGACGTGCTCGTGCCCGACCCGCGGTTCTTCGCCTCCGGCGAGCAGGCCCCAGCTGCTGTCGTGCGGGCCCAGCTCGACGGACCGTCGGCCTGGCTGGCACCGGTCGTGCAGAAGGTCGTCACCGCCGACGTCGGGGTGGACGGTGTCACAGTCCAGGCCGACGGCGTGGCCGACGTCCGTCTGGCCGCCGCGGCCGCGGCGCTCCCCCTGGCGCAGCGCACGGCACTCCTGTCCGAACTGGCCTACACGATGACCGGGTTGGCCCCGGTCAGCGCTGTGCAGGTCAGCGCCGGCGGGCAGCCGTGGAAATCGGACTTCGGCACGACGCAGGTTGCGCCGCAGACCTTCGCCAACCGTTCGCCGACCAATACCTCCGCGCCGCGTGTCCTCTACGCGATCTCCGACGGGAAGCTGAAGCGGTTGCGCGACCCGTCCCGCTGGGACGATCTCGTCGAGGTCACCTCAGGTGTCGAGAAGCCTGAGCAGATCGCTGTGCGCAGCGACCTCGGCGAGGTGGCTGCAGTCACCGGCTCCGGGACGCAACTGGTGACGGCGCCCATCGGTGCGGGCAAGCCGAAGGTGCTGCGCGTCGGAAGCGCCCTGCTGCGACCCGACTACGCCCGCAACGGCGAGTTGTGGTCCTTCGCGGCGTCCGGCCCGGAAAGCCTGCAGGTGTATCGCGACGGGACCGCGCAGAAGGTGGACGCGAGCGCGCTCCCGCAGGGTGCGGTGGTGGCTGCGAAGATCTCTCAGGACGGCGCGAGGATCGCTGTCGCCCTGCGGCTGGGAAACCGGACCGAGGTGGGCCTGGCCGTCGTGGCACGGACCCAGGCCGGCGTACGACTGACCGGCTGGCACGCCGTCGACCTCACCATGAACACCGGCACCGCGGGACGGGCGATCGACGTCGGCTGGGTGTCGGCGACCGAGCTGGCCATCCTCCAGGTCGCGACCGGCGGGCAGACCAGCGTGATCCGGGTGAGCCAGGACGGCGCTGCTGCCACCGACATCGGGCCGAGCAACTCCGGCAGCGTCGAGGAGTTGGCCGTCATCCCGGGCCGCACATCGCTGGCCCTGGATGCCGGCGGAGGGGTCTACCGCTTCGACGGTGAGTTCACATGGACGCTCTCGCTCACCACTGTGGAAGCGATGGCCTACTCCGGCTGAGGCTGTGGATGACTGACCGCCCAGCGGGTTCGCAGCAGAGGATCCGGATGTGCGAACCCATGACGTGACGGCCCGGCTGGCCGAACTGCTGCTCGGCGCATGCTGTCCCGGCTGCGGCGCACCCGGCCTGGGTGCCTGTGCCGCGTGCGCGGCCGCTCTCCGCAGCGTGGCGCCCTTCGACGTCGGAGGTCTGCCGGAGGGCCTGCCCCCGGTCATCGCGGCCGGCAGCTACGCGGACACGCTGCGAGCGGTGCTGCTGGCTGCCAAGGAGCGCCACGCGCTCGGCCTGTTGCCACTCCTGGGCAGTCGGATGGCTGCCGCGGTGGCCCGCCTCGTCCTGGACAGCGGGAAGGTCACCAGCCTCGTCCTCGTTCCCGTGCCTTCGGCGCCCGCGCAGGTCGCCGCGCGTGGTGTCGACCTGACCGCCTCCCTGGCCCGGGCGGCCGCCGTCCGACTGCGGTCGGCCGGACTGGGCGTCGCGGTGCACCGCGGGTTGGCGCTCGTCCGCCGTCCGGAGGACCAGGCCGGCCTTGACCGGAACCAGCGGCTGGCGAACCTTGCCGGGGCGTTCCGTGCCGTGGGCGCCCACCCGTCCGGGCCGGTGGTGGTGGTGGTCGATGACATCGTCACGACGGGGGCCACGCTGGCCGAGGCCGTCCGCGCCTGCCAGCTGTCCGGCCGCACGGTGATCGGGGGAGCCGTGGTCGCGGCAACCATGCGAGGAGGGGGCGCCCGGTGAACCGGACG
>JBBRIY010000200.1:0-5575 GCA_038220215.1 Propionibacteriales bacterium | reverse complement strand
GGCTGCCTGCCTGACAGAAGACCCGGAGTTGTTCTTCCCCATCGGAAACACGGGTCCCGCCTTGATGCAGATCGCGGAGGCAAAGAAGGTCTGCCGCCGTTGCGACGTGCGCGAAGCCTGCTTGCAGTGGGCTCTCGACGCTGGACAGGATCATGGCGTGTGGGGTGGTCTCAGCGAGGACGAGCGTCGAGCCATGAAGCGCCGTGCCGCACGAATGCGGGTGCGCAACACCTAGAACTCCCGTCTCTCCCGTCCACCTAACCCACCCCATTTCCTAGTTGTCAGAAGCACAGGGCGCTCTGGCGCCCCGACATTCTGACACCTCGGATGCTGGGGATCACGTCAGTGGTACCCGGACGGTTGCCGAGGTGGCGGCCGCGTCGGATTCGAGTCGGAACTCACCGCCCAGGTCGGCGACGAGCGTGCTGACGATCGACAGGCCGAGGCTTGTCGAATTCCCGATCCGGAAGTCGTCGGGCAGGGGTTCGCCGAAGTTGCGCACTTCGACGACCAGTTCCCCGTCCTGCTGGTGCGGCAGGACCAGCACCTCGCCGGACTGTTCGCGCAGGCCGTGCTCGACGGCGTTCTGGCACAGCTCGGTGAGGATCAGTGAGAGGCTCGTCGCAACGTCGGCCGGCACGTAGCCGAACGACCCCTCGCGCACCATCCGTACCTTGCCGCCGGTGGCTGCGACATCGCCCACCATGCGCAGCAGCCGGTCTGCGACGTCGTCGAACTTCACCGACGAGTCGAATGCCTGGCTCAGGATTTCGTGCACCACGGCTATGGCTGCGACCCGCTTCATGGCGTCACTGAGCGCGCCCTTGGCCTCGGGTGAGGTGATGCGCCGTGCCTGCAGGCGCAGGAGCGCAGCGACGGTCTGCAGATTGTTCTTCACCCGGTGGTGGATCTCGCGAATGGTCGCGTCCTTGGTGACCAGCTGTCGCTCCCGGGAACGAAGCTCGGTTGTGTCGCGGCACATCACCAGCAGGCCCTCCGGGCCGTCGTCGCTGCTCAGCGGCAGCACCCGGAGCCGGACATTGGCCACTGCGGTCTCCAGGTCGATCTCGGCGGAGCCCCGGCCGGCGAGGCTGGCAGCGACCGGACGCTCTACCGGCGCGCGCTCCTTCAGCAGCGACCGGGTGACGGCGATGAAGTCCTCGCCGTACAGGTCGCTGGTGAGGCCCAGCCGGCGATAGGCGCTGAGCGCGTTCGGGCTGGCGAAGCTGATCATCCCGGCCTGGCTGACCCGGATCATGCCGTCACCGACCCGCGGCGAGACCCACGGCACCCTGCGATCGCCGCCGAGCGGGAACTGATGGCGGTGCACCATGCCGGCGAGCAACTGGGCGGCCTCAAGGTAGGCATCCTCGAGGGCACCCGGGGCGCGGACGCCCATCTGGTTCGTGTGCATCTCCACGACGGCGACCACGGTCTCGCCCCGCAGGATCGGGATCGCCATCACGTCAACGGGGATGCCGGCATGCAGCTTGTTGCCGCTGGTGTGACTGATCTCCTGCGACAGGTAGGCCTCTGTGACCAGGTGTTCGGGGTCGTAGGCGATCTCCTCGCCGACCACGTCATCCTCCAGCGAGGTCGGGCCGGTGGTGGGACGCACCTGGGCAGCCGCCCAGAAGACGTTGTCGTCGGCGTCGGGCACCCAGAGGATCAGGTCGGCGAACGCGAGGTCTGCCAGCAGCGACCATTCGTCGACCAATTCGTTCAGCCAATTCCGGTCCTCGTCTGCGAGGACACAGTGCAGCCGGATCACCTGCTCCATCGTCTGCATGAGCGCCACACTACTGATCGAGTTGGACCGACGGTGTACTGGCTGGCAGAATGGGTCTTCGTGCCGTTCGGCGCCACTGACTTTCAACACGAGGAGATCGCGATGGGTAAGGGTGGACGCAAGCGCCGGGCCCGCAGGAAGAACGCAGCGAACCACGGCAAGCGTCCCAACACCTGAGGATCGCAGCCGGCTGAACGTGTGAAACCCCCGCTCTCGAGCGGGGGTTTTCGCCTGTCCGGGGTTACTCGGTGTCTTCGAGGCCGATCACGGTGCGGGAGTAGGTGGCACGCATGCGAAGCCGCAGGCCCTCGGGAGCCTTCTCCTCGGCGCAGCAGCGCCGAATCAGGAGCCGCATCGCGTCCTCCACCTGGAAGTGGTCGAGGCAGGGTTCGCACGCCATCAGGTGCTGCCGGATGTCGTCGGCCTCAGCGGCCGTCAGCTCGTTGTCGTGGAACGCGTAAAGGCTTCGGAGCACCTCGGTGCAGTCCCCGAACTCAGGCGTCATCGTCAGCTCCGACAAGTCCGTGCTCACGGGCGAAATCAGCAAGGGACACCCGCAGCTGGTTGCGTCCGCGGTTGAGCCGCGACATCACCGTTCCGATCGGCGTTCCCATGATCTCGGCGATCTCCTTGTACGAGAAGCCCTCGACGTCGGCGAGGTACACCGCCAGCCGGAAGTCCGGGGCCAGTGCGTTCATCGCGTCGGTCACAGCCGAGTGCGGCATCCGGTCGAGCGCTTCTGTCTCTGCAGAGCGCAGGCCCGTTGAGGTGTGCGACTCCGCGCGGGCGAGTTGCCAGTCCTCGACCTCCTGACCGGAGGATTGCGGCTGGCGCTGCTTCTTGCGGTAGCTGTTGATGAAGGTGTTGGTGAGGATCCGGTACAGCCAGGCCTTCAGGTTCGTGCCCGGCGTGAACTGGTGGAAGGACGCATAGGCCTTCGAGAAGGTCTCCTGCACCAGGTCTTCTGCGTCGGTCGGGTTGCGGGTCATGCGCAGCGCCGCGCCGTAGAGCTGGTCGAGGTAGACCAGTGCCTCGCTCTCAAAGCGCGAGGCGCGCTCGGCATCGGTCTCTGCCGTGGCGAGGCCGGCCTGGTCAGGGAGTGTGGGGAGGTTCATCACGAACGAGCCTAGCGGGTGCTCCGGACGACGCTGGGCCGTAGCCGTCGAAGGCGCCTTCTCCATGGTCTCGATCACGCCTCTTCAACGAGCCGGGCGACGTCGATATTCCACGAGGCCAGGCCCCGCAGGCCCTCATACGACGACCGGCTCGACCAGCTCCGGACCGTCGTTGGCAACCTTGTTCACCGCTGTCGACACGGGATGGAAGCTGAGCCCGGACACCGGCACCGTGAGCAATTCCCTGGCGTCGCTGCCGAACCCCGGATCGAGCCACGCCGACCAGTTCTCCGCGGGCACGCTCATCGGCATGCGGTCGTGCAGGTGCCCCACCTCATCGGTGGCCGACGTGGTGATCACTGTTGCCGTCGTGAGCCATGACCCGTCCGGCGCCTTCCAGAACTCGTACAGCCCCGCCATCGCAAAGGGGCCTCCGGCCGCAGGGCTGATGAAGTACGGCTGCTTGACCGGCTTGCCGCCCCCGGCGCCCGGAAGCGGGTACCACTCGTAGTAGCCGTCCGCCGGCAAGAGGCAGCGCCGGGACGCGAAAGCCTTGCGGAAGGCGGGCTTCTCCCTCACCGTCTCCACCCTGGCGTTGATCAGGCGGGCCGCCCCGCTTGCGTCCTTCGACCAGGAAGGGACCAGGCCCCAGCGCACCTCGGCGAGCAGCCGCCGCCGGTCGCCCTCACGCACCCGCTCGAAGACGGCCGGAATCGGATCTGTCGGGGCGATATTCCACGCCGGAGCCGGCAGGGGCCCAGCCACCTCGTCGATCTCGAAGATCTCGGTGAGCTCCGCCGCGTCGGCGGAGGAGGCATAGCGTCCGCACATGCCACCGACCCTAGTCCCCGCGAATGCCGGGATCGGCTTGGCAGTTTCTGGTGTTCGGGGTAGTAATAGGGCATGAGTCTTCTGCGGTTCGTCGCCCGCTCGATGCTGGCCAGCTACTTCGTCATCAACGGCGTGAAGGCGCTCCGGCACCCCGAGGAACTGGTTGCCGAGGCCCAACCCCTCGCTGACAAGGTGTTGCCCCTCCTCACATCGGCCCTGCCTGCCGAGGCCCGCGGGTACCTGCCCGAGGACACGGCAGGTTTCGTGAAGTGCAACGGCGTCCTGCAGATCATCGGTGGCATCAGTCTCGCCACAGGACTCGGTCGCCGGCTCGGCGCCGGAGTGCTGGCCGTCACGATGGTGCCGCACGTGCTGGTGGCCAATCCCCTGAAGGCCAAGGGGTCGGAGCGGACCGTCGTGAAGTCCCAGCTCGGCAAGAACGTCGCGCTCCTGGGCGGGGTGCTGCTCGCGGCGCAGGACACCGAGGGCAAGCCGACCATCGCCTGGCGGGTGCGCACCCAGCGCGAGCTGCTGGGCAAGGAGGCAGCGAAGCGGAAGGCCGAGCTGCAGCGCGATACCCGCGCGACGGCGGAGGACACAGCCCGCCTGGCCCGCAAGTCGTTCCGCAAGGCCCGGCGCACCGTCGAGGGCGTGCTTTCTTGATCCACTGGCCGGCACCGGTGGCGAATGGTCCCGTCCACGGAACCGTCGTCGTTCCCGGCTCCAAGTCGGCCAGCGCCCGCAGCCTGCTGCTCGCAGCGCTCGCTGAGGGCCCCTCCACCCTCACCGGCGTGCTCGATTCCCGGGACACCGCCCTCATGCGCGCGGGCCTCACGGCCCTGGGCGCAGGCTTCACGGACCTCACCGACGGACGCCTCGGCGTCCGCCCCGCCGCCGCCATCCGTGGCGGCGGCACCATCGACTGCGGGCTCGCCGGCACCGTGCTGCGGTTCCTTCCTCCCCTGGCAGCCCTCGCGTCACCGGCCACCTCCTTCATCGGGGACGAGGCGGCCAGCGCGCGCCCCGTCGAAGCCCTGCTGTCGGCGCTGTCAGCTCTCGGCGCGGAAGTCAGCCAGCCGCACCGCTTGCCGTTCACCGTTTCCGGCAGTCCAGCCCTGCGCGGCGGACATGTGAGCGTGGACGCGAGCGCGTCCAGCCAGTTCGTGTCCGCCCTGCTGCTGGCCGGCGCGCGGTACCCCCACGGCCTCGAAGTCACCCACAGCGGCGGCACGCTGCCGTCACTGCCCCACATCGAGATGACGGTCACGCTGCTGGCCCGGCGCGGCGTGCGCATCGACCGTCCGTCGCCATTCTCGTGGCGCGTAGCTCCGGGCCAGATCGCGGCCATCGACGAGACGGTCGAGCCCGACCTCACCAACGCAGCAACCCTGCTCGCTGCGGCCCTGGTCACCGGTGGTGAACTGACCACGGCGTGGCCGGAAGGCTCCGTGCAGGCAGCGGACGAGCTGCTGGCGGTACTGGCCGCGTTCGGCGCCGGCATCACCTACGCCTCCGCTGACACCGGTCGCACAGTCACGATCTCCGGGGCGGACGGCGTCCACGGTGCCGACGTCGACCTGCAGGCCGTCAGCGAGCTGACCCCGGTTGCCGCGGCCCTGGCAGCGGTCGCGCCCGGACCGAGCTTGATCCGAGGTGTCGCACACGTCCGTGGGCACGAGACCGATCGCCTCGCCGCACTGGCCAGCGAACTGAGCGGACTCGGCGTCGACGCCACCGAAACCGCGGACGGGTTGTCGATCCGCCCGGGCGTACGGCATGGCGGCACATTCCACACCCATGCCGACCACCGCCTGGCTCACGCCGGGGCGCTGCTCGGCCT
>JBBRIY010000199.1:0-5594 GCA_038220215.1 Propionibacteriales bacterium | reverse complement strand
AGCCCGCTCGCGCCGACGATGAACCTGCTCGCCGCCGGGCTGCCGTTCGCACTCGTGCTCGGTGGCATCGTGATGGCAGCCATCCCAAGGACCACCCGGACCGGGGCCGGCATCCTGATCGGCATCGGCGCCGGCATCCTGATCGCCGGCGGACTCTGCTTCGCACTTGTGCTGGGCCTCGGCGCCTTCGGAGGGTGAGTGTCCACCTCGGGTTTGACACCATCTACGGTTGGCTCCGACAAGGAGAGACACCGATGACGAACCTGCTCAACACCCCCACCCGGGCACTGCCCCTCGGCCCGGGCCAACCACTGCGCGGTGACCGGATCCACAAATACGTCACCGCGTACTGCCCCGAATGCCACGAACCGGACGCGGAACTGGCCGGCGTCCAGCGGCTCTCCGGCGTCCTGCTGGTGCGCGACGAGCGGGTCTGGCTGCAGCGCGCCTGCCCCACGCACGGGCTGGTCGAGACCCTGTACGACGAGGACGCCAACATCCTGCGTTACCTCGAGCAGTGGCAGGCCCCGACGAAGATGCACGTCCCGGACCAGGCGGGGAACTTCCGGCAGATGCCGGAGGCGTTCGCCTACGGGCTGCCGGCCTTCCACACCCAGCACACCTGCATCCTGATCCAGGACGTCACGGAGCACTGCAACCTGAAGTGCCCCACGTGCTTCACGGCCTCCGGGCCGGCGCTCACCGGCGTGGCACCGCTGGCCGACATCCTCGCCAACGTCGACGCCCGGCTCTCCCGCGAGGAGGGGCGCCTCGACGTCCTGATGCTGTCTGGCGGCGAGCCCACCCTCTACCCGCAGCTGGCCGAGCTGCTGGACGAGTTGGTCGCACGCCCGATCGTGCGGATCATGGTGAACACCAACGGGCTGTTGATCGGCTCGGACGACGCCCTTCTGGAACTGCTCAAGAGTCATCGCGACCGGCTGGAGATCTACCTGCAGTACGACGGACCGTCCCCGGAGGCGTCCAGGCACCACCGCGGCGCCGACCTGACGCGGTTCAGGGAGGCCGCCATCGAGCGGCTGTCGGGAGCAGGCATCTTCACCACGCTCGTGATGACCGCTGCCCTCGGCGTGAACGACGGCGACATCGGTGCCGTCGTGCGGAAGGCCCTCGACACCCCGTTCATCGGCGGCGTGGCGATCCAGCCCGTGTTCGGCTCCGGGCGGGGGCAGGGCATCGACCCGATGTACCGGCTCACCCACACCGGCGTCCTGGCCCGCCTCGGCCCGCAGACCGGGAACGTGGTGCAGTGGCACGACCTGACCGCGCTGCCGTGCTCGCACCCGCACTGCTCTTCGGTCGGCTACATGCTGAAGGACGACGCCGGGGTCTGGCGCTCGCTCACGGCGCTCGTCGGGCACGACGAGCTCCTGCGCTGGCTCGAACTCGACCCCGAGCACCTCGCCAACCGGGTGGCCGACCGTGACCTGCCGGCTCAACTTCGCGAGCTGATGAAGAGCTCGATGCTCGACCTGCTCAGCGAGCAGGCCACCCTGACCGACCCCCGCACCGGCCAGCTGTGGAAGAACATCTGCACCCAATGTGACCTCGGCATCAGCACGCTCGCGACGCTGGCCGCCGGCAAGCTGCCCGGCCAGGAGGACCGCATGCGGCGGCTGCTGGCCGAGCGGGTGAAGCGCATCACGGTCAAGCCGTTCATGGACATTTCCACCATGCTGGAGGAGCGGCTCACACAGTGCTGTGTCCACGTCGGCACGTTCAGCGACGCGGGTGACCCGCAGTGCGCCCCGTTCTGTGCCGTGCAGGCCTGGGGAAAGTTGGGACGCCAGCGCGCCAGCACGGCTCGCGGCGGATCAGCGGCCACGCGTGTCGAGACCCCTACAAGAAACCGGGACAAGCCATGAGCGAAACCACCCCCGACGCGGCTGCCCGGCTGGCGAAGGGGCCCCGCCCTTCGGACTTCATTTCCGGCAGCGGTCCGGCGGCACAGCCGACGGAGGATACGAAGCCGTTCGATCCGCTGCGGCTGTGCATCTTCGCGACCATCTCGCTGCTGGGCTGGGTGTTCGGCCCACTCGCGGTGTTGGTGTTCGCAGGGGTGGGCTTCGCCGGTTACTGGAAAGCGCGCCAGGCCGGGCTCACCCGGTCGCGCTGCTACCTGCGCGACACCCGTCTCGTGCTGGGCTACCTGGCCGCGCTCGCCGCTGCCGGCGTCTGGGGCCTGGTACTGGTGGTGCAGCGCTGGCTGGTCTAGCCGCTGGCTGGTCTGGTCAGGCCGCGGGTTGGGCCGGCGGCACCGGGAGCGGCGCGAGCACCTTGCGGGGACGACCGACGGCAAGGCCGACGAGGAAGCCGCCGAGCAGGAGGCCAACTGCTCCGAGCACCAGCGGGAGCGTTGCGGTCTGGACCTCCGCGCTCCGCAGGGCGTCGAGGGCGAGCCACTGGCGGTAGGAGATCCAGCCGCCCCAGATCACGCACCCGAGGCCGGCCAGAACCAGGAGGAAGCCGAAGAACGCGCTGACCATGGACATTGCCTTCATTCCCCTGATCATAGGAGGGCGGCGGGGGCGTGGGCACGCCGTGCCGCTAGGTTTTGCGTGTGGATGCTGATCTGGCGCGCTGGCTGGTCTCCGCCGACGCTGTCGAGGCGCTGGCCGAGGCCGCCAGGCAGCCCGACCCCGGGTCGATGGCCGCGGCAACGGCACTGCGCCGCACCTGGTCGCCAGCGCAGGCCGCCGCTGTCCTCACGCAGGCCGAACTGCGTCGCCGGGGGGCGGCCAAGTTCGGCGCGGCCGCCGCCCGGCTGTTCTTCACGCGGGACGCCCTCGAGCAGGCGACCCGCTCCGACGTTGCGCGGTGGCGCGCCGAACGTCTCCGGGACGCCGGCGCGACGCACGTCGTCGACCTCGGTTGCGGCATCGGCGCCGACGCTGTTGCCTTCGCAGCCGCCGGCCTCGATGTTGTGGCTGTTGAGTTCGACCCGGCCACTGCCGTCCTTGCCGCCGCGAACCTCGGCAACGCCGGTCGCGTGGTCTGCGGGGACGCGGTGGAGGTGGCCGGAGACCTGCTCGCCGATGGGGCTGCCGTGTTCGCAGACCCGGCGAGGCGGACGGCCTCCGGACGCTCCTGGCGGGTCGCCGACCTGACGCCGCCCTGGGAGTTCGTCGCCGGATTGCTGACCGGACGCCTGGGTTGCATCAAGGCAGCACCCGGCCTGCCGTCCAACGTCATCCCGCACGGCGTTGCGACCTCCTGGGTGAGCCACCGCGGCGATCTGGTGGAGGCGTCGCTGTGGTCGGGACCCTGGCGCCCGGGATCACGGACGGCGGTGCTGCTGCCTTCGGGACAGGCACTGGATGCGGGAGAGCGCCGCGATCCACCGGTGGGTCGGCTCGGCCGCTACCTCTACGAACCGGATGCGGCGGTGATCCGGGCGGGCGCCATCGCGGCCCTTGCCGACATCCTCGACGCACGAAGCCCGCAGGCCGGCATCGCCTACCTCTTCGCGGATGCCCTTCGTGCAACGACGTTCGCCACCGCGTTCGAGGTGCTGCAGGAATTGCCGTTCGATGAGCGCGGCTTGCGGCATTGGGTGCAGGAGCACGGCGTGGGGGCTCTGGAGATCAAGGTGCGCGGGATCGACGTTGACCCGGCCGCCCTGCGGCGACGCCTGAAACCCGCAGGGAAGGGGGCGGCGACCCTCGTGCTGACCCCGACGGCGGCCGGCGCGAGGGTGCTGGTGGCACGACGGCTCGGCAACGGTCCCGGTTGAGCTTCGTGCAGTCCCCGTGCCGCGAGCAGGCTTCCAGTAGCGTCGGTCGCAGGAGGTCTGCGATGGCTGTTCGACGGTTCGTGATGGTGGTGGGGGCGATCGCCCTGATCGGGTTGTTCGCCGGGTGCGCTGCCGGTGCCAACCCCATGCAGGGCTCCGGTACCGAGGCAGGGTTCCTGCTGGGTCTGTGGCACGGGTTCATCGCTCCGATCGCCTTTGTGGTCTCCCTCTTCAACCACCAGGTCGGCATCTACGAGGTCTACAACAACGGGGGCTGGTACAACTTCGGCTTCGTCTTCGGAGCGTCGGTGTTCTTCGGCGGCGGTGGCGGTGCGGGAGCACGGGCCACCCGTCGCCGCTGACGGCCAGCCACGGCGACTGACGGTCAGCTGACCGACCAGGAGTGCGGCTCCACCCCGTCCACCGGCTCCTCGCCGATGTTGAGGCGGAGCGTGAGGTGCTCGCCGTCCCCGTCCAGGTGGATGGCAATCGAGGTGTTGGTGACGTCGCTGGTCGTCACTACCGCGTCGGTGAGCCAGGGATGGCGACGCCGAATCCCGATCAGCTCCTGGTAGACCGCCAGGGTCTCCTTGCCGAAGGGCAACAGGCCCGACGGGTCGGCAGGGAAGGGCGGACGCACGGCGTCGTCGCCGAAACTGTGCTCCTCCTTCTCGCCGGTGAACCCCTGCTCGTCGCCGGCATAGATCGACGGGATACCGGGCAGCAGCAACAGCAGTGCGGTCGCCAGCGGCACGTCGGCCGCGTGGGTCAGCTGGGTGGCGATGCGGGTCACGTCGTGGTTGCCGATGAACGTCTGCGGCCGGAAGTGCTCACAGAACTCCCGATGACGCTTCAGCGTCCAGTCGAGGGAGAAGAAGTTGCGGTCGTTGAGGGAATCCCAGATGGCGTGCCACAACTCGTACTGCGTCACGCTGTCCACGCCGGACATCGTGATGAACTCGCTGTAGTCGCCGTGGATCACCTCGGCGAAGACCCACGCGTCCGGGTACGCCTCGCGCACCGTCGCCAGGATCGGCGCCCAGACGTCGGCGCCCTGGGCGTATGCGGCGTCGAGTCGCCACGCGTCGATGCCGCGGGCCAGCCAGTGGGTCATCACCCTGGCGATGTAGTCGGCCACCACCGGCTGGCTGAGGTCGAGTTCGACCAGCGCCTCATGGCCCTCGAAGTAGTACGGGTACGGGCCCTCCCACCGGATCCAGCGGCCGGCGTCGGACTCCGGGCCGCCGGCGAGCGCTGCCTGGACGATCGGGTGCTCCCGGGCGACGTGGTTGAAGACGCCGTCGAGGCACACCCGGATGCCCCGCTCCCGGCACCCGGCGATCAGCGCGTCGAAGTCGGCGTCGTCCCCGAGCCGAGGATCGATCCGCAGGTGGTCGAGGGTGTCGTAGCCATGAGTTGCTGACGAGAGGACCGGCGCCAGCAGCAGGCCGTTGGCGCCCAGTTCGATCACATAATCCAGCCAGGCCGACAACCGCCCCAGACGGTGCTGCACATCGGTGACTGCTGTGCGCTCCGCGCCGACGAATCCCAGTGGGAAGACGTGCCACCAGATGACGTTGTCCGGCCAGTCCATGTCGACTCCCTCCATGCGAGTGGGACCAGCCTAGCGAGGTCGTCGCTGGCACTCGGCTTGATCGAGTGCTAAGGCCGCGATAGATTCGCTTTAGCACTCTCATACCGAGGGTGCCAACCAGACTCCGGCGGCACCGCGACGACGTCGGGTCTCACCAGCTGACCATTCAGGGCGGTTGCGCCCTGCAGAACGAAAGGGTTTTGACGTGGCAGTCACGATCAAGCCGCTCGAGGATCGCATCCTCGT
>JBBRIY010000198.1:0-5636 GCA_038220215.1 Propionibacteriales bacterium | reverse complement strand
CCCGCCGACGCACCCTCTTGCCCTCGCTCCGGTCAGTGCTCCGCCGCACTCCGTCGATGGCTTCGTGCGCGAGTTCCTGCGCGAGCTGAATACGGGTCAGGGCGTGGCACTGTCCCGCTCCACCGTCAACGACCAGTACCTCGCTCTCGCCCGTACCGTCCGGCACTACCTGATGGCGCGCTGGCTCGAGACCCTCAAGCACAACCGGTCCTCGAAGGCGAAGACCGTCGGCTACCTCTCGGCGGAGTACCTGCTGGGACGGCAGCTGGGCAATGCCTTGCTGGCCACCGACCTCAACGACGTGGCGGCGAAGGCCCTCGCAGCCTGCGGACTCGACCTGCCGACGCTGCGTGCCCAGGAGGTGGAGCCCGGCCTCGGCAACGGTGGCCTCGGACGGCTCGCCGCCTGCTTCATCGACTCCCTCGCCACCATGAGCGTGCCCTGCATCGGCTACGGCATCCGGTACGAGTACGGCATCTTCCGCCAGACCTTCGTCGACGGCCGCCAGGTGGAGCAGCCCGACACCTGGCTTTCGCTGGGCGGCCCGTGGGAGTTCCCGCACCCGGAGGCCTCCGTCGAGGTGGAGTTCGGCGGCCACACCGAGACCTACGACGACAACGGCACCGAGCGCACCCGCTGGGTGGCCAGCTGGAACGTGCTGGGCATCCCCTACAACTACATGGTCCCGGGCTACCAGAACGGCCGCGTGAACACGCTGCGGTTGTGGAGCGCCCAGGCCACCAAGGCGTTCGACCTGGCCATCTTCAACTCCGGCGACTACGCGGAGGCCGTTCGGGCGCAGACCTTCGCCGAGAACATCACCAAGGTGCTGTACCCGGAGGACTCCACACCCCAGGGCAAGGAACTGCGGCTGCAGCAGCAGTACTTCTTCGTCGCCTGTTCGCTGCACGACTTCATCGACCAGGTCCTCGAGGACGAGTTCGACCTGCACCACCTGCCCGAGCGGATCGTGTTCCAGCTGAACGACACCCACCCGGTGATCGCCGTCCCCGAGCTGATGCGCATCCTTGTGGATGAGAAGAAGTTCACCTGGGACGAGGCCTGGGCGGTCACCAGCAAGTGCTTCGCCTACACCTGCCACACCCTGTTGCCCGAGGCCCTCGAGACGTGGTCGGTGGAGTTGATGGGCAAGCTGCTCCCGCGGCACCTCGAGATCATCTATCGCATCAACGACGAGTTCCTCGAGAAGGTCCGCGAGGCTTACCCCGACGACGAACTCCGGGCCCGACGAATGTCGATCGTCGCCGACTATCCGTCCCGCGCGGTGCGGATGGCCTTCCTGGCCACGGTGGCCGGCATCAAGGTGAACGGCGTGGCGGAGCTGCACTCGCAACTGCTCGCAGAGAAGGTCCTGCCTGACTTCTCCGAGTTCTTCCCTGACAAGTTCACCAATGTCACCAACGGTGTCACCCCACGGCGGTTCATCAAGCTTGCCAACCCGTTCCTGTCCGGCCTCATCACGGACACCATCGGCGTCGGCTGGGTGACCGACCTCGACCGGCTCGCAGAACTCGAGCCGTACGCCGAGGACGAGGACTTCCGCCGGGCGTTCCGCAAGGCGAAGGAACAGAACAAGACGCGGCTCTACGGCGTGCTGCGCACACGCGACGGCATCGACCTGCCCCACGGTCACCTGCTCGACGTGATGGTGAAGCGGCTGCACGAGTACAAGCGCCAGACGCTGAAGCTCCTGCACATCGTGACGCTGTACGACCAGATCATCTCCGGCCGCGTCGACCCGAAGTCGATCCTGCCGCGCACCGTGGTGTTCGGCGCCAAGGCTGCCCCGGGCTACCGGATGGCCAAGGACACGATCGCGCTGATCAACGCCGTCGCGGCCACCGTCAACGCCGACGAGCGGGTCGGTGGACGGCTGAGCATCGCCTTCCCTGCCAACTACAACGTGACGTTGGCGGAGAAGCTGATCCCCGCGGCCGACCTCTCCGAGCAGATCTCGCTGGCCGGCATGGAGGCGTCCGGCACGGGCAACATGAAGTTCGCGATGAACGGCGCGCTCACCATCGGCACCGATGACGGCGCCAACGTCGAGATCCGGCGCTACGTGGGGGACGACAACTTCTTCCTCTTCGGGATGCTCGAGCCCGAGGTGGCTGACCTTCAGGCCTCCGGGTACCAGCCCTCCAGGCTCTACGAGGAGGACGCCGATCTGAAGGCCGCGATCGACCTGATCGCCTCCGGCGCATTCTCCGACGGGGACCGGAACGCCTTCGAACCGGTGGTCTCCAACCTGCTCTACCAGGACCGGTTCATGGCGCTGGCCGACTACCGGTCCTATCTCGAGGCTCAGGAGAAGGTGGAGAGGGCCTACGTGAACAAGGAGGCCTGGACCAAGTCGGCGATCCTCAATGTCGCCCGCTCCGGCTACTTCTCCTCAGACCGTTCGATGCGCGACTACCTGGGACGAATCTGGGGAGCATCGCCAGACCACTGAGCCACGAGGGGGCGGCGGCCCGCCGGTCGCCACCTGTGCTACTTCGTAGTACAGGTGGAGGAGTGGGACGCGCCACCTAGGCGGGTGAACTGCCCGATTGTGGGCCGGTGGCGTCCGCTGACGAGGTCAGGCCGGCTGGGGTCACGCTCGCAGGCGACGTTGCCGGGGTTGTCGCCGGTGTGGTGGTCCCCGGCGCCGCGGCGGCGGACGTCCCGGTCGGACTCGGCGCCGGTGACGTCGGCGTGGGCGTCGGCCCGGTCAGAGTCGGGGTCGGCGTCGGCGTCGGCGTCGGAGTCCGGGAGTTGCTCGGCGTCGGGGTCGGCGTCACACGCGGGCTCGTCGTGCTCGGTGCAGGGGCCGGTGAGGTGCGGGTGGGTGTTGGCGTCGGCGTCGCCGACGAACGCGACGGTGACGGCGTCACGGTCGGACTCGCGCTCAGCGAGGGCGAGTTCGGCGACGGCAATCCCGACGGCATGTAGCTGCCCACCTTGCGGCTGAGTGCGACCTTGCTCATGTCCCCGGTGAGGAAACGCATCGGGTCGACGTACGAGCCGTCCAGGATCACTTCGAAGTGCATGTGGCAGGCAGTCGAGCGTCCGGTGGAGCCGATCCGGCCGACAACCTCTCCGCGCGCGACCTGCTGGCCCACCGTCACCTCGATCTTTGCCAAGTGGTTGTAGGTCGTTGCGAAGGCGTGGCCACCCCGGTCCGCGTGCCGGACCACGACACGATTGCCGTACCCCCCGGCCCAGCCTGCGTCCACAACAATCCCGTCGACGGACGCCCAGGCGGGATCGCCGCACGGCTGGCCCAGGTCGACCCCGTCATGCCAGCGCTGCCGGTGGGTGAACGGGTCGGAGCGGTACCCGAAGCCGGTGGAGGGGGTGTGGTCGGTGACCGGCCACCCGATGAGGTCGCCGTCAGCGGCGACGGTGGGTCCTGTCGTGACGACTCCCACGGGGTTGGCGATCAGGTCAGCGTCCTCGATCAGCCCCGCCACGAAGGCCGGCACTCGCGCGGGCGCTGCGGCCATCGTTGCGAGCGGGGCACTGTGCGGACCCCCAGGCAGGGCAGCGACCGATTGCGGCATGACGATGTAGGCCAGCGGGCCACCGATCAGTGCCACACCGAGGATGAGCAGAACACGTCGACTGAGCCGCCGTCCATGGTGGCCCCAGGAGGCGCCCAGGCTGTGTCGCGGGTCCAGTGCGTGCCTCGCAACGAGGGCGCGGCGCGGGATGGTCACGTCGTGGGGACCGAGTGCGCGCCGAAGGCGGCTGCGGCTCGGCACAACGGACACCAATGCCCCCTTTTGCGTTGTCTCCATGATCGTCTGAGCATCGAGGTGACGAAAGAGGCTTTTCGGCCGGGGAGCAATTGTGTGGGGCGCGCAGGCGTGAATCCGGATAAATATCTGCTGAGGACGCTCAGAACTGCCGTGTGGAGCGCTCAGAACTGCCGTGAAGAGGGGGACGGGGCAGAGGCGCCGCTGCCGAGCGGCGCCTCTTCACGCGTCAGACCAGGGCTGCGTCCAGCTCGATCTTGGTGCCGGTCAGCGCGGCGGAGACCGGGCAGCCGGTCTTCGCACCGTCAGCAAAGGTCGCGAAGTCCTCTGCGCTCAGGCCCGGCACCGAGGCGCGGACAGTGAGGACGATGCCGGTGATGCCCTGCCCGACGACGAACGTGACGTCGGCGCGGGTATCGATCGCCGACGGCGGCGTGCCGTTCTTGGCAAGCGCGCCGGACAGTGCCATGGAGTAACAGGCCGAATGGGCGGCGGCGATGAGTTCCTCGGGGCTGGTCTTGCCTTCGGTCTCCGCGGAACGGGAGCGCCAGTCCACCGCGACGCTACCGAGATTGGAGTTCAGGAACTCGACTTCGCCCTCGCCTTCAGTGAGGGAGCCTTCCCAGTGGGCCTGTGCGGATCGAACGGTCATGAGTGATGCCTTTCGTCGGTTACTACCTCGGTTTCCCTGATGCGAGCAACGGCAAACCTCGACGCCCTATTCCTTCGAGCGCAGGCCCACCACTGGCTCGCCGGCGTGATGATCGTGCGGCTCCTCGAGATGTCCTGGCTCGCCCTCCGGATCGCCGTGCACAGGGTGTCGCTGCGCCTCCGTGAGGACGCCGGTTCGCGTCCCTCGCCGATTTCCCTTCGCCGCGGGGACTAGGTAAGCTTCGGATCCGTTCCCCGGGGAACATTGGGGCTATGGCGCAGTTGGTAGCGCGCTTCCATGGCATGGAAGAGGTCACGAGTTCGAATCTCGTTAGCTCCACTCGAAGACGTCGCTTTGGCAAGGGTTGAAAACCCTCAGCCAGGGCGACTTTCGCCATCACGGGTCGACAACGCTCGGCATCGCTGCAGATGCCTCCCAGCCGCGAGCCCAGTGTGTTGGCTCCCGGACGAGCCTCACTGCACGCAGAACAGGTTGCCTTCGGGGTCGGCCATCGTGGTGTGGAAGGCTCCAGCCTCGTCGATCCGGTACTGCTCGGTGGCGCCGAGCATCGTCAGCCGGGCGACCTCCGCCTCGATCTGGTCACGACCGACGTTGAGGTCCAGGTGCCACGTGTTCCTTCCCGGCGCGCGGTCAGGAACGGCGGCGAACAGTATCCGCCGACCGGTTCCCCGGGGCCCGTCCACGTCGTCGGGATGCTTGATCCCCGTGCCGATGCGCCAGGCGAGGCGGCCGCCAATCACTACGGTGTCCCGCTCACGGTCGGCGAAGCCGGCAGCAACGACCGCCTCGACGAAGTCGTTCCCGTCCTCGATCAGGTAGCCGAGGGCCGCAGCCCAGAACGCCGCCTGGGCATGGGGGTCGTCACAGTCGACGGTCAGTTGCGTGTTCGTGGGTGTCTGTGGGCCACCGGCGACAGGTTTGTAGGCCAGTTCTGGCCATTCTGGTTGCGTCATGCCCGCCTCCGTCCTTGTGCGTCCCGACCCACCCTAATCACCGCCGCGGACAGCCCGGAAGGCGCAACCGGGATGTTCACCAGCGGGATGTTCACCAGCGGGCGGTCACCCCGTCGCTACGCTCGTCGGTGTTGCCCACGGCGCGAGCACGAAGCGGGGATCACATGACTGGAACCACTCGACCGACGCCGAAGACGCCCACCCAGAAGGTGATCGGCCTCATCGGTGGCATGTCGTGGGAGTCGACCGCCG
>JBBRIY010000197.1:0-5655 GCA_038220215.1 Propionibacteriales bacterium | reverse complement strand
CCCGAAGTACGACCAGGTCGTCGAGATGGTGAGGGCTGCGAACTCGGGCCAACGAGCATCTGAGCCTGCCACCGCAGCAGCGGCTTCCTCTGTGACGGTCGAGACCACTCCGGCGCGGGCGATCGTGCCGGCACCCGCTGCTGAACCTGGGCCGGTGGCCACGGCCACGGACGCGGGCGTGCTGAAGCTGTCCTCGATCGTGCTCTCTGGAACGGCCGTCGACCAGGTCACCGCGATCGATGAGGCGGGCACGTTGCTCGTCGACTCCGGCGCCGTGGACACCGGCTACGTCACGTCGATGCATGACCGGGAGAAGTCGGTTTCGACGTACATGGGCAACTTCCTCGCCATTCCGCACGGCACCAACGAGGCCAAGGGAATGATCAAGTCCTCTGCCATCTCGGTGGTGCGGTACCCGAACGGCATCGACTGGAACGGCAATCCCGTGAAGTTCGTGATCGGCATCGCCGGGGCGAACGACGAGCACCTGGAGTTGCTGAGCAAGATCGCGGAGGTGTTCCTGGACACCGACGCGGTGGCGGCGCTGGAAAAGGCCGGCACCCGCGAGGAGATCGCCGACACGTTCAAGGGGATGAACAGCTGATGAAAGCAGTGCACTTCGGAGCGGGAAACATCGGACGCGGGTTCGTCGGCCTGTTGCTCCACAACGCCGGCTATGACCTGGTATTCGCCGACGTCGCGGAGGCCCTGATCGCGAGCCTCAAGGACGCCGACAGCTACGTCGTGCACGAGGTCGGGGAGAGCCCGCTGACCCATGAGGTCAGCGGGTTCTCCGCCCTCAACTCCGCAGCGGAGCCAGAAGCCCTGACCGCTGCCATTGCGTCCGCCGACATCGTCACGACGGCGGTCGGGGCGCACATCCTCAAGTTCGTCGCCCCGGCCATCGCCGCCGGTATCGCCGCGCGTCCGGCCGGCGCGCCCAGGCTCGCCGTGATGGCCTGCGAGAACGCCATCAACGGCACCGACATCCTTGCCGGCGAGGTCCGCAAGGCCTACGCCGGGTCCGACCTGGACTCCCGTGTCATCTTCGCCAACACCGCCGTCGACCGGATCGTCCCCAACCAGGACCCGGACGCCGGTCTCGACGTCACCGTCGAGAATTTCTACGAATGGGCCATCGAGACCCCACCCTTCGGCGAGGTCCACCCCGATATTCCCGGTGTCACCTGGGTGCCCGACCTCGAGCCCTACATTGAGCGCAAGCTGTTCACGGTCAACACCGGGCACGCCACCAGCGCGTGGTTCGGCCACGCGGCCGGCATCGAGAAGATCTCCGACGCGCTCGCCGACCCCGGCGTGGCAGCCAAGGTCACTGCTGTGCTGGTGGAGACAGCTTCGCTGATCGTCGCCAAACATGGCGTCGACGCCGACACCCAGGCCGCGTACGTCGAGAAGATCCTGAAACGCTTCGCCAACCCGTACCTGCCCGACACCACGCTACGGGTCGGGCGGGCGCCGCTGCGCAAGCTCAGCCGGAACGAGCGGTTCATCAGCCCGGCCTCCCAGCTCGCCGAGCGTGGCATGGGTCGCAGTGCCCTTCTCGAGGCGATGGGCGCAGGCCTGCTCTTCGACGCTGCCGACGACCCTGAGGCCGTCGAGCTGCAGCAGTTGCTCGGCACCGCCTCGGCCGCCGAGGTCGTGGACCAGGTCACCGGGCTCACCCCCGAACACCCGCTGTACGCCGACGTGCTGGCCGTGGTCAAGGACCGGCAAGGTCGCTGAGCTCGCTGGTAGGATCGCTCGGGCCCGATCGACCGGCTCGTGCGGCTTCCAGGAGGGTGTGATGCAGCAGACCGTGCTCGCGGAGACCCTGCTCGGTGACGGCCGCCGCCTGCGCCTCGTCGAGCCGGCACCGCAGGACGCACAGGCCATCAGCGACCTGATCGTCGAGGCTTTCGGCAACCGTCCGCCGGTCGACCCGCCGCCGCCAGCGCTTTCCGAGACCCCGGCCAGGGTCAGCGCGGCGCTGGCGGAGGGGTTCGGGGTGCTCGCCCTCGTTGAGGGCCAGCCTGCCGGCGTCGTGATCGTGAGCATCGACGGCCCCATGGCCGGCATCCATCGCGTCTCGGTACGCCCCGGCTTCCAGCGGCTCGGCATCGCCGCAGTCATGGTGGAGGTGGCCATCGAAGTGCTCACCGCCCGCGGTGTCGCAGCCGTCGAGCTGGTCGCACGGGCCGAGTTCCCGGAGGTGGTCGCCTGGTGGCGGCGTCACGGGTTCGCAGAGGTGGACAGGCAGGGCACGAGCCTCACGCTCGCCCGGCAGCTACCGGTGCGCAAGGCCGCCCCCACGGCAGGGGACACGACTGAGCTGGGCCGCCGCCTCGCCGCCGTCGTGCGGGCCGGTGACGTGATCATTGCCTCGGGAGACCTGGGCGCAGGCAAGACCACGTTCGCCCAAGGGCTCGGTGCCGGGCTCGGCGTCGCCGGATCGATCATCTCGCCCACCTTCGTGCTCTCGCGCGTGCACCCTTCGACGACCGGCGGACCAGGCCTCGTGCACGTGGACGCCTACCGGCTGAGCTCCTTCGCAGAACTCGAGGACCTCGACCTGGAGCTCTCGCTCGACGACTCGGTCACCCTCGTCGAGTGGGGCGCCGGCATCGCGGAAGGCCTCGCGGAGGACTACCTCGAACTCGACATCCGTCGCGGCCTCGATCCCGAGGACGAGACCCGCTGGATCTTCCTCACCCCGATCGGGGACCGCTGGACCGCGTCCCGACCCGAACTGGAGGCACTGTGAGCACCCCCCTCTCCGACTTGTCAGAACCACGGAGGGCTATAGCCTCCCCTGATTCTGACAACTCGGGGGTGTTGGGGATTGATACGGCCACTGACGTGCGGGCTGGCGTGGCGCGGGACGGTTCCGTCGTGGCATCCGACGTGTTCGCCGACCGGCGTGCCCACGCCGAGCAACTCCTGCCGCTGGTGCAGCGTGTGCTCGCGGGGGCCGGAGCGACCCCATCGGAGGTCACCGGTGTCGTCGTCGGCGTCGGGCCTGGGCCGTTCACCGGCCTGCGGGTGGGCGTAGCCGCCGCGATCACCCTCGCGGAGGCGCTCGGGGTTCCGGTTCGGGGCGTCTGCAGCCTCGACGTGGTGGCGCTGGACTGGGCCGACCGGGGCGATGCCCCTGCCGAAGGCTTCGTGGTCGTCGCGGACGCCCGACGCAAGGAGGTCTACTGGGCTGGCTATGACGTCGCGGGCGCCCGGGTGGCGGGCCCGTTTGTCACATCGCCCGGCGAGGTGAGCGACCTGCCCCTTGCCGGACCCGGCGCAACGCTCACCGGACGTCCGTGCTCCGGCCCCGACGCCATCGACGCCGGCCGGATGGCCGCGTCCGGCGACCGGCTCGTGGACGCGGGCCTCGAACCGCTCTACCTGCGGCGTCCGGACGCGGAGGTGCCCACCACTCGGAAGTCGACGCTGCTCCAGCCCCGGCTCGCCAGAATGGGAAAGCCATGATCATCTCCCACGCCCGCGCCGACGACCTCGCCGGCATCGTCGAACTCGAGAAGGTCGGCTTCGAGGCCGACGAGCAGTGGTCGGAGACCGCCTGGGCGGACGAGCTGGCCGGCCACGACCGGTATGTCCTTGCCCGCTCGGACGTCGACGGCACCATCATCGGCGTCGCCACTTTCAGCTGCGTGGCCGACATGGCCGACCTCAACCGCGTGATCGTTCACCCGGGGTTCCGTGGACGCGGGATCGGCGCCTCGCTGGTTCGGGCGGGCGTGGAGTGGGCCAGCGCCGTCGGCGCGCACCGGATGCTGCTGGAGGTTCGGCCCGACAACGAGCCGGCCGTCGCCCTGTACCGGGGCCTCGGTTTCGAAACCGTGACCACCCGCCGCGACTACTACGGCCCCGGCCACCACGCCCTTGTCATGCTCCGCTCACTCCGCGTCAGCGACGCCTGGGCGGTGTCGTGCGCATGAACACCCCATGGCCCCGCATGAGCGGTCCGTTGATCCTGGGCATCGAGTCCTCCTGTGATGAGACCGGCATCGGCATCGTCCGGGGCAATGAGTTGCTGGCGAACGCCGTTGCCTCCTCCGTCGAGGAGCACGTGCGCTTCGGCGGCGTCGTCCCGGAGGTCGCCAGCCGTGCCCACCTGCAGGCGCTGATCCCCACCCTGCGCCGCGCCTGCGAGTCCGCCGACATCGACCTCTCCGAGCTGGACGGGATCGCCGTCACCGCCGGCCCGGGTCTGATGGGCGCGCTGGTTGTCGGCGTCGCCGCGGCGAAGGCTCTGGCCGTCGCGCTGGACAAGCCGCTGTACGGGGTGAACCACCTGGTGGGCCATGTCGCTGTGGACCTGCTCGACCACGGCCCGTTGCCGCAGCCCTGCGCTGCACTGCTGGTCTCCGGTGGGCACACGTCGCTGCTGGCCGTGAACGACATCACCGGTGACATCGTCGAGCTCGGCGCGACCATCGACGACGCCGCCGGTGAGGCGTACGACAAGGTGGCGCGCCTGCTCGGCCTGCCGTACCCGGGTGGGCCTGTGATCGACAAGGCAGCTGCGGACGGCGACCCGCGGGCGATTGCCTTCCCACGCGGGCTGACCGCCAACAAGGACCAGGCCAAGCACCGTTTCGACTATTCGTTCTCTGGCCTGAAGACGGCCGTCTCCCGCTGGGTGGAAATCCGCCGGCGTGACGGTGAGGAGTTCGCCATCGCCGACGTCGCGGCATCCTTCCAGGAAGCCGTGTGCGACGTGCTGACGGCAAAGGCCGTCGACGCCTGCCACCACCTCGGCACCGACCACCTGCTGCTGGGTGGGGGAGTGGCCGCCAATTCGCGGCTCCGGGCGCTGCTGGAGGAGCGCTGTACTGCCGAGGGCATCACGCTGCGCCGGCCGCGTCCGGCCCTGTGTACCGACAACGGCGCCATGATCGCCGTCCTGGGTGCCCAGGTGGTCAACGCCGGCCGGCGTCCGTCTTCGCTGGAGATCGGCGCCAACTCGGGCCTGCCGGTCAGCACCGTCCTGGTCTGATCGTGGCGTACACGCCGATCATTGCCACCCTGGGCTACCTGGTCGCCGACGGCCGGGTGCTGCTCGTGCACCGCGGGCGCGAGGGTGACGTCCACGCCGGCAAGTGGAACGGGCTGGGCGGAAAGCTCGAACCCGACGAGGACATCTACACCTGCCTCTGCCGTGAGCTGAAGGAGGAGGCAGGCATCACCGTCACGTCCGCCCGACTCCGCGGGACGGTCTCCTGGCCCGGGTTCGGGACCGGTGGCGAGGACTGGTTCGGCTTCATCTTCGTCGTGGACACCTGGGAAGGCGGCCTGCCCGAACGCAATGCTGACGGCCCCCTGGTGTGGCACGGCGTCGACGACCTGGACGGCCTGCCCATGTGGGAGGGCGACCGGAACTTCCTGCCGCTGGTCTTCGCCGACGGCCCCGTCTTCCACGGGGTGATGCCCTACGTCGATGGTGAACCGGCCGGTTGGAGCTACTCCGAGCCTGAGCACCGCTAGCGTGTGCGCATGATCGGGCTCCCGTTCGCCGGCAGCGGGCTGGTGCACGGGCTGTTCATGGGGCTGGGCATCGCTGCCGGTCTCGCGCTTTTCGCGTTCGAGGTGCGACGCCGCAACCTCCGCGACGACCGGCTGTGGGTGATCGCCGGCATGTGC
>JBBRIY010000196.1:0-5657 GCA_038220215.1 Propionibacteriales bacterium | reverse complement strand
GTAGGCGCTGAGTCGCCGGATCGTCTCGCCGATGTCCGGACGGTCCCACACGAAACCCTCGGAGCGGGCAGTGAGGAGGACCCCGGTGCCGCTGTCGTCGATGGCCGCTCTCGCAGCAAGGATCCGTTCGATTGCCAGACCGAACTCGAACAGGGGCTCGGCCGGATCGCCGGAGAAGTCCTCGATCGACAACCCCGCCACGCCGGTCTGCACGGCCAGACCCACGTTCTCCGCCAGACCTTCGGGATCGGCAGCGAAGCCGTTCTGGAAGTCCGCGTTCACCGGCAGGCCGACTGCAGCAGCGATGAGGCCGAGGTGGGCGAGGGTCTCGGTAAGGCCGACGGTGTTGTCCGGCCGGCCCGTGGTCCACGCGAAACCCGAACTCGTCGTGGCCAGTGCCTCGAACCCCATCGCGGCAAGAGCGCGGGCGCTCGCGGCGATGGGCTTCGCCGCGCTGGCCACGACGAGTTCGGGTTTCGCGTGGACCACGGGCCGACCGGACAACACCATCGGCCTCGACGAGACGCTCGCTCACCTGCGCCTCATCTCGGCCGCTGTTGACCTGCCGGTGAACGCGGACTTCCAGAACGGCTTCGCTGCCGAGCCGGAGCAGGTGGCAGCCAACGTCGGCCTCGCCGTGCAGACCGGAGTCACCGGGTTGTCGATCGAGGACTTCTCCGGCGATCCGGCCGAGCCCCTGTTCGAGTTCGGTCTGGCAATCGAACGGATCCTTGCTGCGAGAGCGGCCATCGACGACAGCGGCACCGGGGTCCTCCTCACCGCCCGCTCGGAAGGTTTTGTGTGGGACCGTCCGGACATCGGCGAGACCATCCGGCGCCTCAATGCCTACGCTGAGGCCGGCGCCGACTGCCTGTACGCACCGTTCATCACCTCGCCCGACCACGTGTCCGCGATCGTCGCCGCAGTGTCGCCCAAGCCGGTGAACCTGCTGATCCACACACCCTTCACCACCGTCGCCCAAGCTGCTGGACTCGGCGTACGCCGAATCAGCGTGGGCGGAATGCTGGCCAAAGTCGCCTGGCGCTGCTTCCTGGAGGCGGCGAGCGAAATCGCGGACCTGGGGACCTTCTCGCACTTCGTCGACCTGCCGGACCTGAACGGGTTGCTGGGTCCTTCCTGAGCCTCTCGGCCACCTACTGGCTCGGGCTGTTCGTCCGCCTCGGCTGGGACGAATCTGCACCCAGATCCGTCGAAACCGTCGCGCAAGGGTGCTTCGGGCCATGCAGCTGCAGATTTCTTCCGCCAAGGGACTACCGGTCGAAATGGGTCTCCCAGGTGAGGCCTGCCACGGCCACCCGGGCCACCGCGTGCGACAAGCCGGGGGAGTCGTCGATCAGAAAGGTGCTGTCGGTATAGGGCGTCCCGGGATCACCGAAGGGGTCGATCGACCACCACGCGGCGTCCAGGTCGTGCACCTGATCAGGCGCGAGCGTCGAGGCGAGCGCGGCGGCGGCCGACAGCCCGAGCTCGGATTCCATCATCGAGCCCACCATGACGCCCAGGCCCGCCTCCGTTGCGAGGTTGGCCAGTTCGATCCCGGCGTGCAACCCGCCGCACTTGGCCAGCTTGATGTTGACGATGTCACCGCTCCCGGCGTCGATCGCCCGGTGCAGGTCATGGATGGTGAACACCGATTCGTCCAGCACGATCGGCACGGGCACCCGACGACGCAGCTCCGCGTGGCCGGCCAGATCCCAGGCCGGCAGCGGCTGTTCGAGGAAGTCCAGTTGCACCCCGGCGGCCAGCAACGCTTCCACGGCCGCGGTTGCCGTTGCCAGGTCCCAGGCCTGGTTGGCATCGATCCGCACCGGCCGTGACGCTGTGCGGTGGATGGCGATCACCCGGTCCACATCCGACGCAGCCAGCCCGACCTTGATCTTCACCTGGTCGAAGGTGGACGCTGCCGGCCCGGCCGGATCCCACGGCGCGCCCTGAGCTGCGACCGTCACATCGGTGCCGACCGCGGTCGCGCTGCCGCCGAGGAATCTGGCCAGCGATACTCCGGCAGCACGGGCCAGCAGGTCCTGCACGGCGATCTCCGTGGCAGCCCGTGCCCCACCGTTCGCCACGACGGCGTCGGCGAGGCTGCGATGCACCTCCGCCGCGGGTTCGAGCAGGGGGTCGGTGCCCAGCAGGACGTCAGCCAGCGGCCCGCGCACGCAGGCCTCGATGCTCGCCTGCGACTCCCCGGTCACCCGCCAGATCTGCGGCGCCTCCCCGAAGCCGACGCGGCCATCGGCATCGGTTACCCGCACCACGACGCTGAAGACGTGCTCGGTGCGGCGCAGCGCCGTGACGAAAGGGGTGTGCAGCGGCCGCGCCATCCTGGCGGTCGCCACCTCGACTATGCGTGCCATCGCGTCCAGTGCTCCCAGGTGATGGCGCTCAGCCGTGCGACCAGCGCCTCGCCCTCTGCGTCCGACTGCGCCGTGGTCGTGCAGATCGCCAGCACGTAGGGCGGCGCCGCCGCCGGTCGCACCAGGGCAACATCGTGATGCACTCCAGGCACCCAGCCGCCCTTGCTCGCACACCACGTGCCCTCAGGGAGCCCAGCAGGAATCATGTTTCGATGAGTCTGTCGCGAGAGCAGGTCGAGCGCTGCCCGCGTGGCCTGGGTTCCGAGTTGGGAACCGTCGGCGATCCGGGCCATCAGCTCTGCAAGGCCGCCAGCGGTCACCGTGTTGGTCACGTCGGCGGCCTCGGCCACGTGGTCGCCGATCATCCGGTTCACGTCGATCGCGCCACCCAGTCCAGCGCGGTCGAGGAACCCGCGGACGGCCGGAAGGCCGACCTCGTCCATGACCAGTCCGGCTGCGAGATTGCCCGAAACGGTGATCATCCGGTCGGCCAGCCACTCGAGGTCGGCAAGGCTGCCGAGATACTGCCAGGTCTCGTCGTCCTGGTCGTCGGCCTGGCGCAGCCGGAATCTTCCGCCCACCGCACTGGGGAAGCGATCGCGCACGGCAACCGCGCTGCCCTCACGCACCTCGCCGACCTCGAGGCCGTGCAGGAGCGCACCCAGCGCAGCCAGCTTGATGGTGCTCGCCGCGTAGTGGGGTACGTCGGCGTCCCGCGCGGCCACCGGCCCGTCGAGTGCGGCCATGACCAGTGAGAACCGTCCCCGCAGACCAGAGACCGCCTGGTCCCAGGCCCTTTCGAGCTGCTCGCCTCTGTCCGTCACCTGATGCTCCTGTTCAGTTCAGCCGGCCGAAGCCGGTCACGTGCACCAACAGCTCGCCGGCCTCGTCGCAGGCATCGAGGTCGATCGTTGCCGTGATCGACCAATCGTGATCGCCAGCGGGATCGTCGATGATCTGACGCACCTGCCAGCGGCGGCCCAGCTCCTCGATGATCAGCAGCGCCGGACCCCGTGCGTCAGGACCGGCACCCAGCTCGTCGTGCTCGTCGTAGTAGTCGCCCAGTGCCGCGTCCCAGTCGCGGAACGCCGACGCGCGGTCCGGGTCTGCCATGTCGAGCTCGAGCAGAGCGTCCACGTCGTCGCGGGAGGCCAGCTCGACCCGTCGGAACAGGGCGTTGCGCACCAGCACCCGGAACGCCCGCGGGTTGCCGGTCACCTGACGCTGCGGCGGCGGCGCCTGGTCGAGCGGACGCGCACCGGACAGGGTGGTCAGCTGCTCCCACTCGTCCAGGAGCGAGGAGTCGGTGAGCCGGGTGACCTCACCCAGCCACTCGATCAGGTCCTCGAGCTCCTCGGTGCGCACCGATTCGGGCACGGTCTGCCGCAGCGCCTTGAAGGCGTCGGACAGGTAGCGCAGCAGCAGGCCCTCGCTGCGCTGCACCTTGTAGAAGGCGACGTACTCGCCGAACGTCATGGCCCGGGAGAACATGTCTCGCACCACCGACTTCGGCGACACCGGGGTCTCCGCCAGCCACGGGTGGGTGCCGAGGAACACCTCGTAGGCGTGACCGAGCAGTTCGGCCAGCGGTTGCGGCCAGGTGACCCCGTCCAGCACTTCGAGACGTTCCTCGTACTCGACGCCGTCAGCCTTCAGCTCTGCCACGGCCTCGCCGCGGGCCTTGAACTGCTGCTGCACCAGGACCGGACGCGGGTCCTCCAACGTCGACTCGATCACGCTCACCGCGTCGAGGGCGTAGTCCGGCGCCTCCGGGTCGAGCAGGCCAAGGGCGGCAAGGGCGAACGCCGAGAGCGGCTGGTTGAGCGCGAAGTCGTGCTGCAGGTCGACGGCCAGCTGGTGTCGCCGTCCGCCAGCGGTCGGTTCGTCCAGCCGGACGATGACCCCGGCGGCGAGCAGCGAGCGTCCGATCGCGACAGCCCGGCGCACCAGGGCGCGACGCGTTCCGGCGTCGCTGGTGGTGGCGTCGATCAGCGCCCGCAGGGCCTCACCGGTGTCCTGGTCGCGCTGCAGCAGGTTCAGCAACAGGGCGTGGCTGATCTTCAGCCGGGCCACCAGCGGCTCGGGCGGGGCTTCGATGAGCTTTCCGAAGGTCTCCTCCGTGAAGTTCACGAACCCCTCTGGTGCCTTCTTGCGCTGTACCCTGCGCAGCAGCTTCGGGTCGTTGCCGGCCTTCGCCACGGCCTTCGCGTTCTCGATGACGTGGTCGGGCGCCTGCGCGACCACGTAGCCGACCACATCGAAGCCTGGGCGGCCGGCGCGGCCGGAGATCTGGTGGAACTCGCGAGCCCGCAGCAGCCGTTGCTTGCGGCCGTCGAACTTGGAGAGGCTGGCGAACATCACGGTGCGGATCGGCACGTTGATGCCGACGCCGAGGGTGTCTGTCCCGCAGATCACGCTCAGCAGGCCGCGCTGCGCCAGTGTCTCCACCAGGCGCCGGTAGCGGGGGAGCATGCCGGCGTGGTGCACAGCGATGCCGGAGTTGAGCAGCTTGGCGAGCGTCTTGCCGAAACCGGACGCGAACCGGAACCCCTGCATCGCCTCAACCAGTTCGCGGCGGTGGGTCCGGTCGGCGATGCCGGAACTGAGCAGGGCAGCTGCCCGCTCCACGGCCGACGCCTGGGTTGGATGAACGATGTAGACCGGTGCCTGGGCGTCGCGGAGCAGCAGTTCGACGGTCTCCTGCAGGGGGCGCAGCGACCACGAGTAGGTCAGCGGCACCGGCCGGGCGGCATCGCTGATGACGCTCGTGCTGCGGCCCGTTCGCCGCGAGAGGTCACGGGCCAGCTGGGTCACGTCGCCGAGGGTCGCCGACATGATCACGAACTGCACCTGGGGGAGTTCGACGAGCGCCACCTGCCAGGCCCAGCCCCGGTCGCGGTCGGCGATGAAGTGGAACTCGTCGATCACCACCTGCGTGATCTGCGCCGTCGACCCTTCCCGCAGCGCAATATTGGCGAGGATCTCGGCCGTGCAACAGACGATCGGGGCATCGGCGTTCACGGCTGCGTCGCCGGTGACCATGCCCACCTTGTCGGCACCGAAGATGTCGCACAAGGCGAAGAACTTCTCGCTGACAAGGGCTTTGATCGGCGCGGTGTAGTAGCTGCGGCCACCTGCTGCCAAGGCGGCGAAGTGAGCGGCGGTGGCGATCAGGGTCTTGCCGGAGCCGGTCGGGGTGGAGATCACGGTGTTGGAGCCGGTCAGGATGTCGACGATGGCCTCGTCCTGGTGCGGGTACAGCGTGATCCCGTCGGCCGC
>JBBRIY010000195.1:0-5670 GCA_038220215.1 Propionibacteriales bacterium | reverse complement strand
CGCGCGCCGGAGAGGTTTGCCGAGGTCGAGAACCGGACCTGGAACCTGACCCCGGGGCCACGGGCACTCCATGACAGGTAGGTCGAGGTGCTGCTCCGCACGGTGGCTTTCAGGTCGACCGGGGCGAGTTCAGCCAGCGAGGAGCTGCTGGCCGTCTTGACCTTGAGGGTCTTGGAGTAGCGGCTGAGGGTGGCCTGGCCGAGCGAGATCGCCTTGACGCGGAAGTAGTAGTTGGTGGACGCCTTCAACCTGGCCGCCCCCTTCTTGGGATCCGGGTCGAGGTACAGCCAGTCGAAGTGGTTCCCGACGACGTCCATCGTCTTGTAGGAACTCATGCTCGATCTGGTGGAGAACTGAACCCGATAGGCCTTCGCCCCAGGGACAGCCTTCCACCGCAGGCCAACCGCGTGCGAGGACTTGCTGGCCGTCAAACCGGACGGGGTGGCGTACGAAGCCGCAGCAGCTTGCTGAACCAGAGGGCCGGCGGGAGCAGCGACGAGGACAGTACCCAGCACCAGGCCGGTAACGGTGAGGGACAGCGCGCGGCGCAAAGACAAGATCGGGGGCATGGGAACAGCTCCTGAAGCTTCTGATGCAGGCAGGACCGGGGGTTGTCCGCCTCGGCCGATTCGGGGGGTTTCAGCCACGCGAATCGTAGCGCACAGCCGCCATTGACTGAAGGTTCCCTGAGAGGAAATGGGGCAAAGTCTCAACGCCGCGAGGAGGCTACTGCGGGACCCGGACGGCGTGACCGTTGACCTCGTCGACCACGGGCCAACTATTCAGCAGATCCCTGGTCTCGGCGTCCATCCTGGCCTTCGTCGTCCCGCGGAGCAGGATCACCGCGCTGCCGCTGCCGAGGTAGTCCCGGACGAATCGCTGCCACTCGGCGTTCTTCGTGAAGGTCTGCCGGTCGCCCACCACGTATCTGTAGCCACTCAGGTCGACCACGAAGCGGCAGCCCTGTCTGAGGTTCGCATCCAGCAGGCCGCTCGCGATCAGGGCGTTGGGGTCATCGGTGGTCAGGCAACCAGGTACCGCTTCGACGATGCGCGCCAGCTGCCTGCCCGCGAACCGCGTACCCACCTTGTCGGTGGAGAGCATGGCACCGATCGTCACGAGCGTGCCGGTGGCGACCGCGACGGCGATCACCTTCAACCATCGCAGCCGAAGCCAGCCAATCACCTGTGCCGTTCCGATGCCGAATGCCACCGCGAGAGGCGCCGCGATCAGTGCCGGGTAATGCCGGAACCAGGTGGGACCGGTCATGAGGAGGGCACCGCCGGTTGCCACCAGCAGGAGTGCGAGCCGGCCCTCCTTCGTTCGCACCGCGAGCAGGCTGATCGCGACGAGGGCGAGAGCGGTCAACCCGGCACTCAGGTGAAGCTGGCCGCTCCAGACGATATTCAGCCCGGACAGGCCCTCGACGCGCATGAGCCAGGTGTCGGCCGCGCCGCGCTGTCGACCGAGCTGTGCGCTGACGACCATCTGCCACAGGGGGGAAAGGGCACCAACGAACGGCAGGAGCATCGCCACCCCGGCAGCGGCTGCACCCCCGGTGAGGTACGCGGCATCGCGCCACTTCCGCCGCAGGAGAGCCCAGCCGACCACTGTCAGGAGGGGCACGACCGCCCAGATCTTCACCGCGCACGCAAGGCTGAGGCTCACTCCGGCAAGCGCCATCGCCCAGCGCGGATGACGTTCGCGGAAGTGGGGCACACCGAGGACGAGGACCATGGCCACAGCGGTGAGGAAGGAGCCGTAGCCCTCCAGCCATGCGGCCCGCTCCACGTAGACCGCGGGCCAGTAGACGGCATAAACCAGCCCACCGACGACGGCGGCGATGGCGCCAGCAGGCTTCAGGATCCGCGTGACCAAGACCGCCGTCACGGATCCCATGACCATGATGGCGAGGCGGGCAAGAGCCATCCCCGTGGAGTCGGAGGTCAAGCGGCCGATCAGGGCGAAGGGGAGCAGCGCCACGGGTACCCCGGGTGCGTGCAGCAGGAGGAAGTCGCGGTAGGGCATCAATCCGTGGGCCATGCCTGCCGCGGCGGCGTAGTACACCGCCGGGTCGTAGTTGTAGAAGCCCTTGATCCCGCCCCCACGCAGAACGGGCACGAGCCTGATGACGAACGCGATCACGCCGACGCCAACGCCGATGCCGGTCCAGGTCCACCAGGCACGATCACGGAATCGAGTCGTCTTCCTGGAGGCGTCCATGTCCGACGGGGTCGGGCGGGCTTCTATGGACAAGGGGATGATCACCTTCACCTGGGTGGACGCTCCTTGCAGGGTACTAGCTGACGAGCCGGTCCAGTCCGCGAGCACGCCGCATCAGGGAAGGTAGACGGTCGCCCGGATCATGTTGTGGTCGGACGGGATGGTGCCGATGATTCGTCCCGACGCATTCACCTTCGCAACGGTCTGCCACTCCGAGACCCTCATCGGGGTGACGAAGATCTGGTCGACCATCACGCCGGTGGCGTAGTTGCCCTGCATGGCCTTGCGCTTGAACAGGTTGATGGTGAACAGGTTCGCGTCGATGCGCTTCTCGGCAATGCCGCGCGGTCCGCCACGCCAGTCGTCGATGTTGTCGAGGGGATCGATATACCCCGCGGCGGTGATCACCTTGTACGGCGCATTCTCGGGGTTGCGGAACTTGTGGGAGTTGAAGTCGCCGACAATGATCGTCGGCAACTTCTCTGTGTTGAACCGCTCGACGATCCTCACCAGCTGCTGGGCGCTCGACCTGCGGCTCTCGTACTGGCTCTTGTTCTGCTTCTGCAGGAAATGGGTGTTGGTGAAGAAGAAACGCTTCCCCGTGGACTTCTGACGGAACTCGGCCCAGCTGACGTAGCGCCAGTTGCCGTTGTTGTGGGTGCCGGCGAGCTTCTGGTATCCCTGCCGCAGCATGGTCAGCTGGTCGCTGTCGAAGATGATCCGGGTGCCCTCAGGTCCAGCGTTGCCAACGTAGGTGGTGGAGCGCCAGCTCTTGCCGAGCAGGTTGATCAGATCGCCGTACTGACTGATCCTGCGGCCCGGCACATTGGTCCAGTTGGCTTCCTGCAGACCGACCACTGACACCTTCTGGCCGGCGATGGTCTCGGCGACCGGCTTACGCCGCGCAGCCCAGGAGGGACCGCCCTTGATGCCGGCGTTGCGGATGTTGAAACTGCCAACCCTGAGAGGAAGGGACTCCGGCGTCTTGAACGCCACCGGAGGCGACCAGGCGGTCACCGGGTCGCCGTCCGCGTTGACGGCGCGGGCGCTGAGGTAGTACTTCGTCGTCTCCTCAAGCTTGTCGAACGCGGTGGTGAGACCGGTGACCTGCTCCGTGGTGGTGACGGTCTTCGCATCCTTGCCAAGGGCGACCTCGTAGCGGAGCCTCGGGCCGACCTTGTTCCATTCCACTGTCAGCGACGTGCTGGTGTCGCTCGTCGCGGTGATCACCGGTGACGGAAGCGAGTACTCACGCTCGCCCGTGGTGAAGGTCGACGCTGTTGCCCACGGGCCGAGGGCCTTCGTCGCGGCGTCGACTGCTGCGACCCGAACGTAGTAGTAGGTACTCGGATCGAGGCCGGTCAGGATGGCGATCGTCTCGGGACTTGTGAGGTTCCGTGCCGTGATGAAGCTGGGGCTGGTGTCGTAGTCGATCGCGTAGCCGGCTGCATCGGGCACCGCCGGCCAGGTGACGACGGCCATGGTGGAGCGCTGGCTGATGGTCATCGACGTCGGCGCAGCGAGTTGTTGCGGGTCGGCCGATGCAGGAGCGGCAGAAAGCAGGCCGGCGAGCAGGGAGATGAGGGTGAGCGCGACGGCATGCCGTAGGAGCCACCGTCCTCGCCTCGGCACGTGACCTCCCGACCCCTGTTCGGCGTCCACAACCCACGCTGCAGACGCGTGGAATTTACCACGCCAAAGGGGCGGTGCCGATGCCCGGAATTGCTGTCGGACTCCGGCGTCCACGGACGGCTCCTGCGCCGTTGCTGGTGGGATGGATGGGAACCCCGTCCGCGCCGCCGGGCCTGCCTCTACGCTGGCGGCATGGGGAGTGTTCGCCGATGGGGAACTCCGGTAGCACTGGCTGCGGGGGCGATCGGTGCCGGCCTGGGTTCGATCCTCGCGCTCGGGTTGATTGTGCATTCCGTGAGTCGTAATCGCATCGTCAGGGTTGACTCCCTACCGCACCTTCCGGTGGCGCTCGTGCTCGGCGCGGAGGTGTATGCCGACGGTGTCCCGTCCACCTTCCTGCGGGCACGGCTCGACCTTGCCCTCGAGCTGTACCGGCGCGGCCTCGTCGAGCGCATCCTGCTCAGCGGTGATGGACGGTCGCGGTTCTACGACGAGACCGGCGGCATGCGTGCCTACCTGCTCGAGCGCGGCGTCGCGGAGTCGGTGCTGCTCGTCGACCCGGCCGGGCTGGACACCTACGACTCCTGCCTGCGCGCCCGGGACGTCTACGACATCGATCGCCTCGTCGTGGTGACCCAGAGCTACCACCTGCCGCGGGCACTCGCGATATGCCGGGCGCTCGGGCTGGATGCCTGGGGCGTGGGTGACGAGAGCGCACGGTCGAGCGTCCGGCCCTGGGCGAACGGCACCCGGCGTGAACTCGCCGCGAACCTGAAGCTGGTCTGGGACCTGCTCAGCCACCGGCCACCGCGCTCGGGAACCCACCGCCTCTGACGTGGGAGGATAACGGCCATGCTGTCGTTGCCTTCCCTGCTGAGTGAGCGTGTCCGGGCCATTGCCGGAATCGACCCGGAGCTGCGTCCGGCCACCCGTCCGCAGTTCGGCCACTACCAGACCAATGTCGCCCTTCGGCTGGCGAACGCTGAGGGGTCGAAGCCGCGCGACGTCGCCGCACGACTGGTCGAGCAGATCGACCTGGCCGAGTTGTGCGAGCCGCTCGAGATCGCCGGGCCGGGGTTCATCAACCTGCGGATCCGCACTGACGTGCTGGCCCGCGTGGCCACCCAGGTGCTCACCGAGCCGTCCTCCGGGATCGGTGCTGCCGAGGATCCGCGCACCGTCGTCATCGACTACTCGTCGCCGAATGTGGCCAAGCAGATGCACGTCGGGCACCTGCGGTCCACGATCATCGGCGACTGCTTCACCCGGGTCCTCCGCGCGCAAGGTCACACCGTCATCCCGCAGAATCACGTCGGTGACTGGGGACGGCAGTTCGGCATGCTCGTCGAGCAGATCCTCGATGAGGGCATCGACGTCTCCGCGCTTGACCTGCCGTCGGCCGAAGAGCTCTACCAGCGGGCCAACAACCACCTGCAGAGCTCGGAGGAGTTCGCCGACCGGGCCCGCGAGCGCGTGGTCATGCTGCAGGCAGGCGACGCCGCCACGCGGCAGCTCTGGCAGCAGCTGATCGACGTGTCCCTTGCCGGCTTCAACGCCACCTATCAGCGCATGAACGTGCTGCTCACCAACGCCGACCTGGCGGGGGAGTCGATGTACAACGACGACCTGGCCGTGGTGGCCGCCGACCTGGAGGACCGGGGGATCGCGGTCGTTGATGACGGTGCGCTCGTGGTCTTCGTCGAGGGCTTCACCGCGCCGGCGATCATCCGCAACGCTGCCGGCGGCTTCGGCTACACCTGCACGGACCTCGCCGCCGTCCGGTACCGGGTGGGCAACCTGCACGCCGACCGGCTG
>JBBRIY010000194.1:0-5678 GCA_038220215.1 Propionibacteriales bacterium | reverse complement strand
GGTGGTGAGGATGTCTCGCATGCGTCCGGCGCGGTCGGCCCACAGCGCCTCGTACTGCTCCAGCACAGCGGCTGCGCGTCGCACGGTGTCGGGATTGCCGCGGACCAGTTGCAGCCGGCCGCGGCGTTCCTTCGTGACCAGCCCGGCGTGCTCGAGCACCGCGACGTGCTTCTGCACGGCAGCGAAGCTCATCGCGTAGGCCGTGGCCAACTCGGTGACCGATCGGGGCGCCTGCATCGCCCGGACGACGATGTCGCGCCGTGTCCGGTCGGCCAGGGCGTGGAAGACCCGGTCGGCCTGTGCCTCGACAATCTCATCTACAACCATTTGGTTGTAGGTTAATCGGCGCTGGGGATGGTTCCCATACGTGCTGTTGCCCATCGGTGCACCGGGGAAGCGGTGGCGTCAGCGCCCCTCGTACACCCTCACCCCGGACTCGGAGTATGCCACGCGGTAGCGGGAGTGGAAGAGCGGGTCAGCTGTGATGGCCCGTCCAACCCGGTCGTTCGGGTCCTCGGAGGCCCACACCCAGCGGACCTGCCGGAGCGGGTCAGCGAGGACCGCGGTGAAGGTCTCGGGACTGGAGGACAGGTAGTACTCCCGCAGCGGAAGGCCGGCAAAGGGCAGGACGTTGTTGCGTGGCACTGCCTCATCGATGAGGATGCGGCCGCCGTCGTAGTTCTGGCCCAACCACTCCGCAGTGCGGCGGGGCCCTGCGCCGTCGGCCAGCTGGGTGATCGCCTCGAACAGCACGAGCGAGCGGCGCTCCGGTGCCGGGGCAAGCCACAGGGTCTGCGCGACCAGCGCGCTGGCTGTGACGACAGCCACGATGACCTGCGTCCTGGTCACCGACCGGGGGAACCGGCTGGAGAGCGTCCGCGCGGCCAGGTCGACACCGCACGCAGCGAACAGGGCGGCGGCGATGATCATCGGCATGCCGTGGCGGTTGTTCCACACCTCAACGGAGTTCGCTCCGTTCAGTACGACGACGCGTCCCATGATCAGGGTGGTGGCGAGGTAGGCGTAGGTGCTCAGGGCGACGGCGAGGAAGCCTGGTAGTCGCGCCACCCGGTTCCAGGGAACGAGGAGCCACAGCCCGGCCGCGGCCAAGGCGACCAGCCCGAACCCGACGGTGTTGACCATGGCGATGTTCACGGTGGTGAGGCTCAGGGCGACCTGGCCCATGCTTCCCAGGTCGAGGCCGGGGGGACCGCCCGGTGACGTCGTCGACAGCTCTGCCATGAAGGCGAGCGGGTCATCGAACGCCAACCAGGAGGCCCACGACCAGGCGCCGACTGCCAGCGCGGGAACGGCCAGGAAGGCAGCGACATCGCGACCGACCGTCGGAAGCTGCCGCGAGCGGTTCCAGGAGATGATCGCAATGTAGAACGCCCCGACGCCGACCAGTGCCCATCCCTCGTAGCCGCAGAGCGCAGCAACAGCACCAGGAACGCCGACATGGAGGGCAAGGTCACGCCGGCGGAGGAGGTGGTCGGTCGCTGCCCAGTGCGCCAGCCCGGCAAGGCAGCCGGCCAGGCCGGCGATCAGCACCGGCCTGCTGAGTGCCGTCGAGTGCAGGTAGAGCATGGTCGGGTTGGCCACGACGGCTGCGACGCCGGTCAGGCGACCGAGGCCGTGCAGCCCCCACCGCGCCCCCACCCGGTACACGGCGGCTGCCGTCGCCGCGAGGCAGCAGGCGCCGAGCAGGGCGGCGCCCCAGCCGGAGGACCAGAGCCACAGGCTCATGACGAACGGCGCGAGCAGCACCGTCGGTAGCGGCGGCACGCTGAACCCGGCAGGAGAGTCGAACAACTGGCGAGCAGTCGTGAGGTGGGCCACCGCGTCCGCGTAGCCGAGGCTCAGGTGGTGGTTCTGCACGAAGTAGACGGAGGCGGCCAGCGAAGCGACCGCTGCCACCACGGCCACGGCGACCGTACCGGGCACGCGGCGTCCAGTGACGGGGAGGTGCAGGGCGTCGCCGACCTCGTCGAACCGGTCGAGCAGACGCTGGCTCAGGGGCGGGCGGGAATCAGGCGTGGGAGCGGTCACGGGGTCCTGTCGCTGGGGCTCCCGAAAGGGGCGCGGGGAGCCTGGCTCGGATCAGGCTACTCGAACCGGGCGCAGGACACGGTGCAGGGGGACCCTCACCGGTGACGGCGGACCCCGTCGGCCACACGGGTGAAGCGCGCCTTGTCGAGGGCTCCGGAGACGCGGCGGATGCCGTTCGGGTCCATGCGGATGATCCGGTTGACCCGCACCTCGCTGACCCGGTCGGCGGAGTCCCACGGACCACGCCCGACCTCCACCCAGTAGCGACCCTCGGAGGCTTCCTGTGCGGCGTCCCTGTCGTGGTCCTTGCTGGTCATCGGTAGTCCGAGCAGCCAGTCGCCGTCACGCCCGATGATCAGCACCGGACGATCCTTGCCCTGGCTGTGATCCTCCTCGTACGGCACCCACGTCCACACCACTTCGCCCGGGTCCGGCAGCGAGCCCGGGTGCGGGTCGTAGGTGAGGACGGGCCGCCCACCGAAGTCCCCCGGGTAGCCCCGGCCCGGGCGGGTGCGGGTGCCGCTTCGGCCGGGTCCGGACGGCGTCTTCGGGCGGGTCGGCCGGGTTGAGCTCCGCGGCCGCAGCGCGTTGATGATCGCCTGTCCGATGGTCTTGATGATGTCGCTCGTCGCCGCCACGGCCGCAACGCTACCGCCGCCGGTGGTACGCGCTCATTTTCGTCCCCGCACGGTGCGAACCTCTGGTCAAGGGTGTCGTGGCTTCGGGTCTTGGGATAATCTCACCTTGTCCAATGGAGGAACAGTTGACAGAGCTCGGCATTGCTGAAGTTCTCGACCTGGCCCAGGTGCAGAAGATTCTCGAAGACTTCTCAGAGGCCACGGGTTTGGCGACGGTTGCCGTCGACGCACGCGGAATTCCCGTCACGAACTCCTTCGCCTTCACCGACTTCTGTCGTGAGATGCGCTCGGACCCCGTCCGCAGCAAGCTCTGTCACGGCTGCGACGCCCACGGTGGGCTGCAGTCGCTGATCGAGGGCACGCCGCAGGTGTACCGCTGCCACGCGGGCCTCGTGGACTTCTCCGTCCCGGTTACCGAGGGTGACAAGTACGTCGGGGCCATCCTCTGTGGCCAGGTTCGAGTCCCCAGAACCGATGAGCCTCGATTCCTCACGGAAGGATCGAACTGGCGCGGACAGGGCCACGGACTGGAAGCCCTGTATGACCAGGTCCCCATGTCGACCCTCAGTCGAGTCGCAGCTGCGGCGAAAACCCTCTTCGGGTTGAGCCGCGTGCTGGACGGGATGCGCGTGCGCAAGCAGGGCCCCGACGTGCGGGACGCGATCCCCGCCGCGCCCCTCCGTCCGCTGCTCACCTTGGTGCCGCTCCCGAAGCGGACGATGGAACCTGTCGCCGAACCGCCGCAGGCGGCCTCCGTCCTGCGCGACGCCCTCGACGCCGAGGACCTGGCCAGCGCCGTCGCAGAAGCCAGCTCGCTGCTGGATGCGGTGTATGCCGAAGGCGGTGACCTGCGCGACGGCGTTGCGCGCGTCGAGGATCTCGTGATCGTGGCTTCCAGGGATTGTGCGCCGCGCCTCGTGCAGCACCTCACCCAGCTGGTGCAGGGCCAGCGCGAGCGACGGACGGCGTCGATCAACCGTCTCCAGGCCCAGTTGCACGTCGAGCGCCTGCTCGCGATGGCACTGGACGAGGTGCAGCGGTCCCGGCCGCAGCGCCGGCCCGACCTGCGCGACCTGCTCAACGACATCGCCCGGCACCCGAATCGTGCGATCTCGCTCACCGAAGCGGCGGCGGCGACCCACTGGTCGCCCGGTCACCTGTCGAAACTGTTCAAATCCGTCACGGGCTACACATTCGTGTCGTATGTCACCGCCTGGCGGATCTCCCGTGCGCAGCTGATGTTAGCTTCCACGCAGATGCCGGTTCAGAAGGTCGCGGCTGCACTGGACTTCAACCAGGTCAACTACTTCTCCAGGGTCTTCCGGGCGCATACCGGAGTGACCCCCAGCGAGTTCCGGCGTCAGTGTTCGTCACGCGACGGGAGACCTGCCGGTGTATCGCTTCCAACTCACCACCACCCTTTACTACGGGCCTGACTCGCTCTCTGCCCTGTCGGAGTTGGCCGGCCGCCGCGTCCTGATCGTCACCGACGCCTTCATGGCGTCCAGCAGGCTGATGGAGCAGGTACGAGAGGTCCTTGCCGGCTGCACCATCGAGGTGTACGACAAGGTGATTCCCAACCCCGATGTGGCAGCTGTCGCCGCAGGGCTGGCTGCTTTCGTCGCCTTCGAGCCGGAAGCCCTGCTCGCCGTCGGTGGCGGTTCGCCGATCGACACCGCCAAGGCCGTCAAGAAGCTGGCCCTCGAGCTGGGTCATCGCGCTGAGGCGGGCTTCTACGTGATCCCCACCACCAGCGGCACCGGCTCGGAAGTGACCTCGTTCGCCGTGGTGACCGACCCGGTGAGCCACGCCAAGCTGCCGCTGACCTCTGACGACATGCTGCCCGATGTCGCCATCCTCGACCCGGACGCGGTCAGCACGCTACCGCCGTTCCTTGTCGCCGACTCGGGCATGGACGCCATCAGCCACGCTATCGAGGCCTATGTCGCCATCGGCCACAACGACTTCTCCGACGCCCTCGCAGAGAAGGCCCTGCGGATCGCAGACACCTACCTGCTGCGGAGCTACCGCAGCAACGCGGACGTGAAGGCGCGCACGCACCAGCACACCGGAGCCACCATGGCCGGCATCGCGTTCCAGAACTCCGGGCTGGGGATCGTGCACAGCCTTTCGCACGCGATCGGCGGCTCCTTCAAGGTGGCGCACGGACGCCTCAACGGCATCCTCCTGCCGCACATCATCGAGTTCAATGCCGGCGAGCTCGGCATCCGTCCCGGCGAGATCTCCGACGTCGCACGCCGCTACGTCACGCTCGCACGTTCGCTCGGCCTCTCGGCGTCCAGCGACCGCAACCTGGTCCTTGCCCTTGTCGGCTGGGTGGAGCGGGTTCGTCGCGAGCTGGAGATGCCCGCGACCGTGACGGCTGCCGGCGTCGACCGCCAGGCTTTCCGCGACGCCATCCCCGCACTCGCCGCGACCGCCCTCAAGGACTTCTGCACCTCCGGCAACCCCGTCGAGGTGACCGAGGCCGACCTCGCCCGCATCCTGGACTGGATCGCCTGACCACCCCACCCCGACCACCCCACCCCGACCACCCCACCGCCCGTTCGCAAAAGCCGCCGTTTGTCGCAGAAGCCACCGTTCAAGCGGCGGCTGCTGCGGTAAGTGGCGGCTTCTGCGTGGGAGGGGCCGGATTGGCGGGAGGGGCGGGATTGGCGGGAGGGTGGGAAGGGGAGAGAGGGGTCAGGCGAGGCGGGCGACGAGCCCTGCGATGCCCGTGCCGGTGACAGCTGAGACCTCGAGGATCTCGGTGGCGCCGGCCAGGCGCAGGTGGTTGCCGGCAAGGTGCACCTGCTCGGGCGTGGCGATGTCCACCTTGGTCACCACCCCGATGGACGGGGGCATGAAGAACGTGGTGAAGCCGGGCTGGAACCGGCCCTCCGCGACGGTGGCGGACGCGAGCAGCACCACCAGCTCGACCTCGAAGGAGGCCAGGCGCAGGGCGTGCTTGAACCACGGGAGCTCGAGGTA
>JBBRIY010000193.1:0-5686 GCA_038220215.1 Propionibacteriales bacterium | reverse complement strand
GTGGCGATCGACTCAGCCAGTTCGGGGAACGCGCGTCCCGTGCACAGCATCAGGTGCTTCTCATTGGGGCGCTTGAGGCCGCTCACTGGCGATTCTCCTTCTCACTTGCCTGTGTGGCGGCCAGCGCCGCTTCCGCGGAGGCTGCCGACTTCGTGCCCGCCCGCTTCCTGCTGACCCAGCCCTGGATATTGCGTTGCTGCCCGCGCGCGACCGCCAGTTCACCGGGCCCGACGTCGCCGGTGATCGTCGATCCAGCGGCGACATACGCGCCGTCGGCGATGTGTACCGGTGCGACGAGGACGGAGTCGCTGCCGATGAAGGCGTTCTCTCCGACGGTGGAGGTGCTCTTGGTGACGCCGTCGTAGTTGGCGAAGATCGTGCCGGCCCCGATGTTGGCGCCCGCGCCGACCTCCGCGTCCCCGCAGTAGGTGAGGTGGGGCACCTTCGCACCCTCTCCGATGATCGCCTTCTTGGTCTCGACGAAAGCTCCGACGTGGGCGCGACTAGCCAATTCGGTGCCGGGGCGCAGGTAGCTGAACGGCCCGACGGTGGTGTCAGGGCCGATCACGGCCAGTTCGGCATGGGTGCGCAGCACCCGGGCATTCTCGCCCACTTCGCAGTCGATCAGGGTGGTGTCCGGCCCGATGGTGGCCCCCCTTGACACCGAGGTGGCACCTTCAAGTGACGTACCGGGCAGCAGGGTCACGTCCTCGGCGAGGTCGACGCCCGTCTGCACCCAGGTCGTTGCGGGGTCTACGACCGTGACGCCGTCGGCCATCCAGCGGGTGAGGATGCGGCGGTTCAGCTCCGCGCCGCGCTCGGCGAGCTGGGCCCGGTCGTTGACGCCCTCGGTCTGAAGGTGGTCGGCGAGGATGCGGGCACCCACCCGGCGTCCGGCTGCGCGGGCATGCGCGACCACGTCCGTGAGGTACAGCTCGCCCTTGGCGTTGCCGGCCTGCAAGCTGGCCAGACCTTCGGTGAGGGCAGCGGCGTCGAAGACGTAGATGCCGGCGTTGATCTCGGTCAGGTCGAGTTCGGCGTCGGTGGCGTCGGCCTGTTCGACGATCCTGGCCACCTCGTCGCCCTCGCGGACGATGCGGCCGTAGCCGGTGGGGTCTGGCACGACGGCGGTGAGCAGGGTGACGGCGTTGGCCGCGTCGCGGTGGGCTGCCACGAGGTCCAGGAGCGTGTCGCCGGTGAGCAGCGGGACGTCGCCCGAGGTCACCACGACCTCGCCAGTGATGCCGGGCAGGGCCGCCAGCCCGGACCGCACAGCGTCGCCGGTACCGAGGGGACGCTCCTGGACGGCGATCGTGACGTGCGGGGCGACCTCTGCGAGATGTGCGCTCACCTGCTCGCGCTGGTGGCCGACGACAACGACGAGCCGGTCCGGCCCGAGGGCGTCGGCACTGTCGATCGCCAGCGCGACCAGCGACTTGCCGGCGATGCGGTGCAGCACCTTGGGGATCGCCGATCTCATCCGGGTTCCGGCACCGGCCGCCATGATCACGACGGCTGCCACGCGATTGTCGACGACGTTGTCCTGTCCAGCCACGGGCACTCCCAGCATTGGTCGGTAGTCCTGGGGCAACACCTGGTGGTGGTTCAGGCGAGGCTTGGTGCCCGAGGAGACTCGCTCATCCTATCTACGCGGCCGGACGCTTTTGGGGGCGCGTGGACATCGCCCGGATTGCAGCAGGGTCAGGTGCCGGCGGCGGCGCGCACCCGGCCGATCGGGCTCGCGGGACGCGCGCGAGGTCGCGCGGATTGGCTCCCCGGGCAGGAGTCGAACCTGCGTCGCTAGTCCTGATTCAAAGTCAGGCGGGCCCTGCCGGCAGACCAACCGGGGAATGGCCCTCCGTCGAGCGCCGGGGCCAACTTTACGGTTCGCGGACGGTCCTCGCATCCGCGGGGCTCGACTCGGGGGTGCAAACCGCCCGGAATACCGACCGGACCGTAGCGGCGTGCGGTTTCGCAATCGTGCACGGTCGGGGCCAGACTGGGGCCATGCCCACTGCTCCGGCCAACGCACGCGCCCGGCGCAGTCGCGTCCGGTTGACCCGGAGCGAACGCCGCGAGCAGCTGATCGACGTCGCGCGGGCGTTGTTCGCAGAACGTGGCCTCGAGGGCACCTCCGTCGAGGAGATCGCGGCCCACGCGGGTGTCAGCAAGCCGGTGGTCTACGAGCACTTCGGCGGCAAGGAAGGCCTGTACGCGGTGGTCGTCGACCGCGAGGTGCGCACACTGCACGACGCGATCCGCACAGCCATCACCACGCCACGGGCGAACCCGCGCGCACTGATCGAGCTCGGCACGCTGGCACTGCTGGACTACATCGACGACAACCCCAACGGCTTCCGCATCCTCTCCCGCGACTCGACGGCAACCTCACCGGAGGGCTCGTTCGCCACGATCCTCTCCGACATCGCCTCCCGGGTCGAGGACCTGCTCGCGAACGAGTTCACCAAGACACAGCTCGATCCGGCCACGGCCCCGCTGTACGCGCAGATGCTGGTCGGCCTGGTCACCCTTGCCGGGCAGTGGTGGATGGACACCCGCGAGGAGCAGGGGCTGGCCAAACCGGTCGTCGCCGCGCACTTGGTGAACCTGGCCTGGAACGGCATGCGAAACCTCAAGACCCAACCCACCCTGTACGTCCAGCCGCAGAGCCGGAAGGCCGCGGAAGAGGGCTGAGTGCGGGCCCGATCGGCATAGGGTAAGGCGGTGAACACGCTCTCATCACCCCGTGCTGCGGCCGCCGTCGTGCTGCTGTTCGGCTACAACGGCCTGGTCATCGGCGCGTACGCGGCCTCGATCCCGACGCTGCAGGCCCGATTCCAGCTCGCCCCCTGGCAGATGTCGATCTTCTTCATCGTCATGGGCCTTGCCGGCATCGCCTCCATGCAATTGTCCGGGCGCCTCGCCGACCGGCTGGGTGCCCGTCGGGTGTGCGTGTCCATCCTCCCGATCCTCCTCGTGGCGATCCTCGGCATCGGGCTGGCGCCAACCCTGCCCCTGCTGTTCCTCGCCGGCATCCTGCTCGGCATCGGCAATGGCGGGATCGACGTGGCGATGAACGCAATCGGCGTCCAGGTGGAACAGAACCGACCCAAGCCGATCATGAGCTTCTTCCACGGCATGTGGTCGGTGGGCAACTTCGTCGGCGCCGGGACGCTGGTGCTGATCGCTCCCTTCCTTGGCCGCAACGGCGAGGCCTCCGTGCTCGTCACGACCTCCGTCGTCGCAGGACTCGGGCTGGCGGCCTGGTTCGTGGCTTGGCGCATCACGCCGGAGACCGCCGTGATCTCCCATCACGACGAGTCCGGGGCGAAGACCAAGATCCCGGCCTCGGCCTACCTGCTGGGCATGATGGCCATCGCGTTCGGCCTCGGCGAAGGCACGGCCAACGACTGGTCGGGCCTCCACGTCACCCAGGTCGCCGGCGTCGACCCCACCACCGGTGCGCTCGGCTTCACCTGCGTCGCGGGTTTCATGGTCGTGATCCGGCTGCTCGGTGACTTCCTGGTCGCCCGGTTCGGTCGCCGCGCGGTCACCCGGTTCGGCGGCGCCTGCTCGGCACTCGGCTACCTGGTGGCCGCGATCGGCACCAGCCTGCCCGTGCTGTTGATCGGCTGGTCGCTGGTGGGGCTCGGCATCGGCATGATCGCGCCGCAGGTGTACGCGGTCGCCGGCCACACCGCCGGTGGACGGGGCCTGGCTGTCGTCGTGACGTTCGGCTACGCCACCTTCCTGATCGCCCCCGCCATCATGGGCGGGCTGATCAGCCTGGTGGGCATCCAGCAGACCATGTGGGTGCCGGCCGTGCTGCTGCTGGGTCTGCTCTTCGTTGCCCGCATCATGCCCGGCAGGGAGACCGAGGCGTTCGCCAAGGACGCCGCGTCCCGGTCCTGACCCCGTCCCACTCTCACAAAGGCCGCCACTTCCTCCAGAAGCCACCGTTTGATCGACGGCTTCTGCGCCAACCGGTGGCTTCTGTGACGGCGAGCGGGCAAAGTGTTGACGCGGTCGGCGCCAGCCAGCCAGGGATCAGACGACCAGGCGGGCTCCGGGGACGGGGCCGGTAACCCGCTTCACGGAGCGGCACATGCCCTCGCTGGAGAGCTTCACGGACAGGTCCACGGCTGCCGACTCGTTGGCGGCGAGGAAGGCGATCGTCGGACCAGAACCGGAGACGATCGCACCGACGGCGCCGAGTTCGCTGCCGACTTCCAGCAACTGGCCCAGCTGGGGACGCAGTTCCAGCGCAGCAGCCTGGAGGTCGTTCGTGAGGCAGCGTCCCAGCGCTGGCGCGTCGCCGCTCACCAGGGCGTTCAGGATCTCGGCCGGTACCTCGGGGCGGTCATCGCCGAGCCCGAGCTCGTCGAACTTCCCGAAGACCGCAGGAGTGGAGAGTTCGCCATCGCTGAACGCCAGCACCCAGTGGTAGGAGCCGCGGCTCAGGACGGGGGCGAGCTGGTCGCCACGGCCGGTGCCCAGCGCCGTCCCGCCGGCCAGGCAGAACGGCACGTCGGCGCCAAGCTGCGCGCCGAGGTCACGGAGTTCGTCCGGGGAGATGTCGAGATCCCACAGCACCGCGCAGGCCAGCAGCGCGCCCGCGGCGTCCGCTGAGCCGCCCGCCATGCCGCCAGTGACGGGAATCGCCTTGCGGATCACCAGGGACGCGCCGAGCGGACGATCGTCGCCGGCGGTCGCTGCGAGCAGGCGCGCGGCCTTCACTGCGATGTTCTCCTCCCCGACCGGCACGAGGTGGGCCTGGTCGCCGAGGACCGTGACCGACATCTGGCCCGGCTCGGCCCAGCTGGCCTCCACCTCGTCGAACAGGGAGACCGCCTGGAACACCGTCGAGAGTGTGTGGTAGCCGTCCGGGCGGCGTGGTCCGGAGCGCAGAGCGAGGTTGATCTTGCCCGCGACCCGCACGCGGACGACCTCTGACTCGACCACCGGTGTTGCCATGGCGCGAGGCTATCGCAGGGTGCCCAAGGAGCGAGCCTCAGCAATCCTCGCGAAATCGGTGACGGTCAGTACCTCTCCGCGGGCCTGGGGATCGACACCGGCCACGGTCAGCACCTCCGATGCCGCCGCTGACGAGCCGAACAGTCCGGACAAGGCGGCACGGAGCATCTTGCGGCGCTGGGCGAATGCGGTGTCAATGATCGCGAACACCTCTTCGCGGGTTGCCGACGTGACCGGCGGATCGCGCCGGACAAGCTCGACGAGTCCGGAGTCCACGTTCGGCACCGGCCAGAACACGGTCGGCGGCACGCTGCCCACCCGGCGTGCAGCGCAGTACCAGGCCAGTTTCACCGAGGGGATCCCGTCGGTGCGTGAGCCGGGCGGGGCGACCAGCCGGTCGGCCACCTCGGCCTGCACCATCACCATCCCCGCCCGGATGTCGGGGAAGTGCGCGAGGACGTGCAGGAGGACCGGCACGCTCACGTTGTAGGGCAGGTTCGCGACCACCAGCGTCGGCTGCGGGTCGTCCAGCGCGTCGATGCGCAGCGCGTCGGCCTCGATCACCCGCAGGCGGTCGGCGTACGCGGGCAGCCGCTCCGCCACGGTGACCGGCAGCCGGTCGGCGAGGCTGTGCTCGATCTCGATGGCCACAACGCCGGCGGCAGCCTCGAGCAGGCCGAGCGTGAGCGAACCCAGACCGGGCCCGATCTCC
>JBBRIY010000192.1:0-5703 GCA_038220215.1 Propionibacteriales bacterium | reverse complement strand
GATAGCGGTGCATCCGTCCAGAGGGGATGCTGCGACAAGGTTGAGCTGGCTGGTGTTGTCGGCGGGAGCGTCGTCCGTGCCGTCCACAGCGGTGTAGGGGTACTTCACGCCGTTGACCGCGATGGCCTTGCTCTTGATCGTTGCGCCCTCGTAGGACGCGACGGAGATGACGCCTGCCCCGACAGCCGGCGAACCAGCGGAGAAGAGCCCGGTGTCACCGGAGTTGCCCGCGGCAACGGCTACGACAACGCCGGCCTTGGCCAGGTTGGCGACGGCGACGGCGTCGGGGTAGCTCGGCCACGAGTCGAAGTCGCTGCCCAGCGACAGGTTGACGATGTCCATCCTGTCGCTCTTCGCCCTGCTGAGGGCCTTCAGGATGATGGCGGTGTCGGTGCTGCCCTCGCAGCCGAACACGCGGTAGGCGCCAAAGGTGACGCCGGGAGCGACACCGGTCGTGGATTCACCGTCACCGGAGCCCTTGGCGCCGATGATGCCGGCGACATGGGTGCCGTGACCGGCGCAGTCGTCGGGGAACGGGTCAGCGGCGGGGCCGACATTGTTGTCGGGGTTGTAGTTGTCGCCGACGAAGTCGTAGCCGTATTTGACCCGCGGAGCACTCAGCCCGAAGTCAGCCGTTTTCCCCTGGGTGCCGGATCCGCCGAGATCCGGGTTGTTGTAGTCGATGCCGGTGTCGATAACGCCGACCCTGATGCCGGTGCCGTCCTGGCCGATGCCGAGGGCCGAGATCTGGTCAAGCGCGCTGGAAACGTTGGTCTCGCTCCTGGTCGTCCTGGGCAGGTCGACCCGAAGGACCGGGTAGATCGCCTTGACGCTCGGCGACTGGGCGAGTTTCCTGATCTGGGTGTCCGTTGCGGTCACGCTCACGCCGCTCCACAGGTCGGAGTAGCTGGTGTCGACCTTCACGCCGGCAACCGTGGCTGCAGCAGTGGTGGCCCTTGTCGTCCTGTCGTTGGCGAACTTGCTGCCACCGCGGGACAGCGGTGTCGCCACTGTCTCCACGAGGTAGCGGCCCGCGATGACGCGGGAAGCTGCGGTGCCGTCAGGGAGCTTGAGCTTTGCGACGGATGGTGACGGGATCGGGGGCTTCGGCGCTGCCGAGGCCGGGCTTGTGGTGGCGGCTAGAAGGGCAGTGACAGTGAGGCCTGCGGCCACGACTGACAAGACCCGCGCACGCGAGTTGGTAGACATGCTCTCTCCCTGAAGTCCGGACTTGCTCGTTACTCGTCCGCTCCCCCCGAGAGCGCATGGACGCAGGCAGAATATCGGACCGCAACCCCGTTTTCCGGGTTGCGGTCCGATCCCGTACACCTCCCTTGTGGGCGGGTCCCTACGGCGTCGTGCGCTGGATCGCGAAGGCCGGCGAGACGTAGGTCTCCCAGTGACGCGAGGTGCCCTTCTTCCCGAGAGCCTTGAGCACTCTGACCTCCAGGAGATAGTTCCCGTCGGGCACCGTCAGGCCTGCCGACGTGGTGTTGTTGAAGGGGATCTTTCCGTCGAAAGTCAGGCTGAGATAGCTGTCGTCGCGCCCGAACTCGCCGAGCTCGAGGAACGTCCTGCGCCCGGGGAACACCTCTGGCCCCTTCCTCCCGGCTGAGGTCGCCTTGTACACATTGAAGAAGGCGTTGCTCACCGGGTAGTCGAAGTGGAACAGCAGATGAGGGCTGTGCGCCGAGTCCTCCAACGTGAATGTCGGCTTCGGGTCCGACGGGGAGACGATGTCGCCGATGTCACTCGAGGTGGCCAGCGCCGGCAGGTCGGCCACCACCTCAAGGGCTGTACCGGCGCTGTTCACGTCCCACGCGTCCTGGAGCACCTTCACCCTCTGGTAGTCGCCGTAGATGCCGCCGAACGGCACCACGAGGGCCTTGCTCTTGTCGGACTTCGTGAACTTCACCCAGCCGCCGTAGATCCAGCCCGTCCTCAGCGCCGGCTGCTTGATGTAGACCGCCACCTTCGCGGTCTTGTGCGGCTTCACCGTCACCGACTTGGAGGAGAACTTCGACTTCACCTTCCTGGTGCTGTAGTCGTACCAGAAGGTCGTCGGGCTCGGTCCGACGGCCGCGGCGTTCTGCACGCTCAGGGTGTACTTCTCCGTCTTCGTGCCGTGGTTGGTGAGCGTCATCGTCTTCTTGTAGTACTTGCTGCGATTCTCGCCGACCGAGATCTTGCCAGGGCTGACGGTGGTGGCTGTCAGCGCCTGCGTGATCGCCTTGTCGATCTGGATCAGGCCGGCGCCCTGGCGCACCGTCGGCTCATAGACGCCCGGCACGACGGTCTGGCCGAACTGGAACAGCGAACTGATCGGCTTCGCCGTGTTCTGCAGCGCCGACCGCACAGCCGACACGTCCCCGTCCAGGTCCTTGTGTGCCAGGCGTGCGGCCTGCAGCAGCAGCGCCACCGACCCTGCCACGTGCGGAGCAGCCATCGACGTGCCGGACAGGTTGGCATAGCTCTTCTGCTCGATCGGGTAGGTCGACCAGATGTTGCCCCCCGGGGCGGCGACATCCGGGGTGAGGCTGAGGTCCGCGGCCATCCCGAACGAGCTGAAGTCCGAGACGAGGCCGGCCGCCGGGTTGGCGGACGCCTTGGTTTCGGTCGTCCAGGTGAGGCTCGTGGCAGTGGTGCCGACCTGCGCGGCCAGTGCCTCACCGTCGGCCTGGCTGACGAAAACCACCGGAATGGTGATCGGCTCGTCGCCCTCAACGGTGGGGCTCAGGATGCCGGGAGCGTTGTTGTAGATCACTACGCCGGCTGCTCCTCCGAGCTGGGCTTCGTAGGCCTTCTGGTGGAACGAGCAGGTGCCGCGCTGGATGAGCACGACCTGTCCGGTCAGGCCCGTCAGTGGCTCGCAACCCTCTGTGTTGTCGCCCGGCGGCACGGCCAGCGGAGTGGAGCCGGAGTCGGGCGGCAGGGGGGCTGCCTCGGCAGGTACGTAACCGAAGTGGCCGTCGGCACCTGAGGGGACCGGGTCAGCGGTGAAGTAGCGCAGGGTGATGTTGCTGTTCTCCACAGAGGCGACGGAGATGACCTTCTTGCCCACGCCGGGGGTGCCGGAGGAGAACAGGCCGGAGTCGCCGGAGTTGCCGGCAGAGGCGACCACGAGCGTGCCGGCGTCGGTCAGAGCGTCGGCAGCGGCGGCATCCGGGTAGTCCGGCCAGGTCGCAAAGGCCTCGCCCAGCGACATGTTGACGACGTCCATCTCGTCGGCAGCGGCGCGATCCATGGCGGCCAGGATCACCTCGGTGTCCGCCGAGCCATCGCAGCCGAACACCCGGTACGCGCCGAACGTGACGTGGGGAGCGACGCCCCGTGCGTGCCCGGTGGCCGGGTCACCGTCGGCGCCGATGATGCCGGAGACGTGCGTGCCGTGACCGTTGCAATCGTCGGGGAACGTGTCGGGCTGGGGTTCCGAACCCGGGACGTTGGCGTCGTAGTCATCGCCGACGAAGTCGTAGCCGTACTTCACCCGCGGAGCACTCGGCCCGAAGTCGGCGTTGGTGCCGGGGGTGCCCGACCCGCCAAGGTCGGGATGGTTGTAGTCGATGCCGGTGTCGATGACGCCGACCTTGATGCCGTCACCGGCGTAGCCCGCGACCTGGGCGACGTCGGCGCCGATCATCGGCAGGGAGTACTTCAGTTCGGGCTCGACCAGGCGGTCGGGCAAGGCGACCGGGAAGACCGGGTAGATCGCGGTGACGCCGCGCAGGGACCGCAGCTTGTCGACCTCGGCCTTGCTGGCCTTCACGGAGAAGCCGTTCCACACCCGGGTGTAGCTGTGCAGCACCGAGAGCTTCACGCCGTCCTGACGGGCCGCGCCCTGGACGCTGGCTTGCCGCGACGTCGCGGCCGTCCGGCTGCCGCCACGCAGGGACGGCGCTCCCGACACCTGGACGAACCACTTGTCCGGGAGTGCCTTGCCCTTCAGCTCGTCGGGCACGGCGCGGGCGGTGAGGTCCTTGCCGGTGCGGTCCAACGAATCGGCGTTGGCGGGCACGGCGAGGGTGGTGCCGACGAGTGCAGCGACCGCGAGACCGACGGCGAGGCCGGTCCGGATCCTGCGGGGGGTCGAGCTGGGCATGTCTCTCCCGAATGGTCTCTGACTGGGGGCTTCGATGCCCCGCTGGGGTGTGGACAGTGGCACACTACGTGCGCCCAGGCCGATCAGTCAGCGCCCCGGGCTGCGTACAACCTCGCAGTTAAGGACAAGACAAGGGCGTGGGTGCACTCGGCACCCACGCCCTTGGCGTTACGTGAGGATCAAATGAGGCCGAGCTCGGTGACCGCGTCCCGCTCCTCGATCAGTTCCGCGACGGACGCGTCGATCTTGGCCTTGCTGAACTCGTTGAGCTCGAGGCCCTGGACGATCTCGTACGTCCCGTCCTTCACCACGCACGGGAAGGAGGAGATGAGGCCCTCGGGCACGCCGTAGGAGCCGTCGGACGGTACCGACATCGAGACCCAGTCGTTGGCAGCGCAGCCCAGCACCCAGTCATGCATGTGCTCGACGGTGGCATTGGCAGCGGACGCTGCCGACGACGAGCCGCGGGCCGCGATGATCGCTGCGCCGCGCTTGGCGACCGTCGGGATGAACGTGTCGGCGATCCAGGCCTGGTCGTTGACCAGTTCGGCCGCGTTCTTGCCGTCGACCTCTGCGTGGAAGATGTCCGGGTACTGGGTTGCCGAGTGGTTGCCCCAGATGGTCATGTGCGTGATGTCGGTCACTGCCACGCCGAGCTTGGCCGCAAGCTGGGAGATGGCCCGGTTGTGGTCGAGGCGGGTGAGCGCGTTGAACCGCTCCTTGGGGATGTCGCGGGCGTTGCTCATCGCGATCAGGGCGTTGGTGTTGGCCGGGTTGCCGGTCACCAGCACGCGGATGTCGTCGGCGGCAACGGCGTTGAGCGCCTTGCCCTGCGCGGTGAAGATGGCGCCGTTGGCGCTCAGCAGGTCGCCGCGCTCCATGCCGGCGGTGCGCGGACGGGCGCCGACCAGCATGGCCAGGTTCACGCCGTCGAACACGGTGTTCGCGTTGTCACCGATCTGCACCTTGCTCAGCAGCGGGAATGCGCAGTCGTCCAGTTCCATGACGACGCCCTCGAGCGCCTTCAGTGCCGGGGTGATCTCCAGCAGGCGAAGCTCGACCGGCTGGTCGGGACCGAGCAGGGCGCCGCTGGCGATGCGGAACAGCAGGCTGTAGCAGATCTGCCCGGCTGCGCCGGTGACAGCAACCTTCACGGGGGTCTTGCTCACGATGGGCTCCTCAATGAGTTGTGATGCGTGCGAATCGTCTCCGACGCTAGCAGTTGGCCGCGCCGGCCACCGACCGCATCCAGCCAATCCCGGGTGGGTGGGAATTGGTGCACGTAAGGCCGTTCGCTAGCCCGGATGCTAACTTCGGGTTGTCACCGGTCAACCGTGGGTGACGGCAACGCCGGGGATGAAGGACGTCAGGAGCGTGTCATGGTGAAATTCGGCCTGACCCGGACTCGACGACCGGCAAACCGGGCACGGCGGTGCGTTGCCGCGGCCGTTGCCGCCGCGCTCAGCGTGGCAGGCCTGTCGATCGGCGTGCCTGGGGCAGTTGCTGCCGGGGACGACCTGCGGGTGACCCTGCCGGGCGGAATGGCCGACCAGACCGTCATCGCAGCCTCGGGCAGGTCCCTGCTGGTCTCCTCGACCGGCGGC
>JBBRIY010000191.1:0-5719 GCA_038220215.1 Propionibacteriales bacterium | reverse complement strand
CACCGGCAAGACCCTGCGGGAGCTGGCCGGCGTGATGACGCGATTGCCCCAGGTGATGATCAACGTGCAGAACGTGAACAAGTCACGCGCCGGCATCGACCCGGTGGTCAACGCGGCCGTGTCCGCGGAGGCCAAGGCCCTCGGCCGCGACGGACGGGTGTTGCTGCGTCCATCGGGTACCGAGCCGCTGGTGCGGGTCATGGTCGAGGCGCAGACAGCTGAGCGCGCCCAGGAGGTCGCCGAACGGCTCGTTGAGGTCGTGCGTGAGCGGTTGTCGCTCGAACCTGCGCGCTGACCCGCGTCAGGCTGGAGCCTCAGCCGTCGAGCCGTCTGCCCAGCACCAGGCAGTCCTGCTTCGCGTAGCCGAGGTGGTCGTAGAAGTCGAGGACGGCGGTGTTGTCGGTGCGCACCATGAACTGGATCTTCGGCAGCCCGCGCTCCACCAGCCAGACTTCGGCCGCACCCATCAGCTCCTTGCCGAAGCCGCGCCCGCGAGCACTCTGCGTGACCGCCAGGTAGTAGACCCAGCCGCGGTGCCCGTCGTGACCCACCATCGCGGAGCCGACCAGCTCACCGTCCACCCGCATCCCCAGCACCACCGATGCGGGCCCGTCCACTGCCCGGAGGAAGTCGCCGGCGGCGTCATTCCAGGGACGTGTAAGCCCGACCTCCGTCCACAGCGCGACGGTGTCATCGACGTCGGCGCGCCCGAGCGGATTGATCATCACACCTTCCTGATCCGGACCCAGCTGACCTGGTGATCCGGGCCCTTCCGCAGGATGGCCGTCGCCCGCGCCCGGGTCGGACGGATGTTCAGCTCCAGGTTCGGACCGTTGATCCGGTTCCAGATGTCGACGGCCTCCTCGGTCGCCTGTTCCTCGCTCATCCGGCCGAAGCGCACGAAGTAGGAGGCCGGGTCCTGGAAGGCGGTTTCGCGCAGCGTGAGGAACCGTTTCACGTACCAGTTGCGCACATCGGCGTGCGCGGCGTCGACGTAGACCGAGAAGTCGAAGAAGTCGCTGACCGCCAGCCCGGTGGTGCCGTCCGCACGACGACGGGCCGGCTGAAGGACGTTCAGGCCCTCAATGATCAGGATGTCGGGCTGGGAGACCGTGATCACCTGGTCACCGACGATGTCGTAGACCAGGTGCGAGTACACCGGAGCAGTCACCCGAGGCCTGCCCGACTTCACGTCCATCACGAACTGCACGAGCTTGCGCCGGTCGTAGGACTCCGGGTAGCCCTTGCGCTCCAGCAGGCCGAACTCGGCCAGCTCCGTGTTCGGGTAGAGGAAGCCGTCCGTGGTCACCAGGTCGACGCGTGGCGCGCCCGGCAACCGTCCGAGCAGCTCCTTCAGCATGCGGGATGTCGTCGACTTGCCGACCGCGACCGACCCGGCCACGCCGATCACGAACGGTGTCCGGCGCCCGGAGAGCCCGAGGAACTGGTGGCTGTCGGCGAAGAGGGCGCCGGTCCGCTCGATGTAGAGGCTCAGCAGGTCGGTCAGTGGCAGGTACACCTCGCGGACCTCGGCAGCGTCGGTGGGGTCGTCGATGCCGCGTAGCCGTTCGAGCGTGGCATCGTCCAGGTTGTCGGGTCGGGACGCTGCCAGCGACGCCCAGTGCCGGCGATCCAGCGTCAGATAGGGCCCGTAGGGGTTGTCCTCGGGCGCGTCGACCTCGTCGAAGACGCGTGCTGCTGGTGCCATTACCACCTCTGGGACTCGCTGGTTCGTCAGGAGACTACGAGCCATTGTCGATCGCCGCCGCCACTACAGTGGCCGCTATGTGCGGAATTATCGGCTATACCGGCCCCCGTGTCGCGCGCGACGTTGTTGTTGCGGGACTTCGGCGGATGGAATATCGAGGTTACGACTCCGCCGGCGTGGCCGTTGTGGCCGACGGCGCGATCTCGTACCGGAAGAAGGCGGGCAAGATCGCCAACCTTGTCGCGGACCTCGAGGTGAACCCGCTCCCCGACTCCGGTCTCGGAATCGGCCACACCCGGTGGGCCACCCACGGCGGCCCGACCGACGCCAACGCCCACCCTCACGTCTCAACGGGTGACCGGGTGGCGCTGATCCACAACGGCATCATCGAGAACTTCGCCACCCTGCGCGCGGAACTCGAGGCCGATGGCATCGTCTTCAACTCCCAGACCGACACCGAGGCCGCAGCCCAGCTGCTCGGCCGCGAGGTGGCCGCCGGCACCGACCTCGCCGACGCGATGCGCGCCGTCTGCGGCCGCCTTGAGGGCGCTTTCACCCTCGTCGCCGTCGACGCGGCAGAGCCACACCGCCTGGTTGCCGCACGGCGCAATTCGCCCCTCGTCGTCGGGGTGGGGGATGGCGAGAACTTCGTCGCCTCCGACGTCTCCGCCTTCATCGAGTTCACCAGGCACGCCATCGAGCTCGGTCAGGACCAGGTCGTCGACCTCACCGCCGACTCGATCGTGATCACCGACTTCGCAGGAAACCCTGCAGAGACCCGTCCGTTCGAGGTCACCTGGGACCTCTCCGCTGCCGAGAAGTCCGGCTACGACTGGTTCATGCGCAAGGAGATCTACGAGCAGCCACGCGCGGTCGCCGACACGCTCCTTGGCCGCTACAACCCGGACGGCTCCCTGAAGCTCGACGAGCTGCACATCCCCGAGTCGGAACTGCGGCTGGTCGACAAGATCGTCATCGTCGCCTGCGGGACCGCCTATTACGCCGGACTGGTTGCCAAGTACGCCATCGAGCACTGGACGCGGATCGCCTGCGAGGTCGAGATCGCGAGTGAGTTCCGCTACCGCGACCCGATCATCACCCGCTCCACGCTGGTCGTCACCCTGAGCCAGTCCGGCGAGACCGCCGACACCTTGATGGCCATCCGGCATGCCCGGGAGCAGCACGCCAAGGTGATCGCGATCTGCAATACCAACGGCGCCACCATTCCGCGCGAGTCGGACGCTGTCATCTACACCCACGCGGGCCCGGAGATCGGCGTGGCATCCACCAAGGGCTTCCTCACCCAGGTGGCCGCCTGCTACCTGCTCGGCCTCTACCTCGCCCAGGTGCGCGGCACGATGTATGACGACGAGATCCACGCCGTCATGGCCGAACTGGCGTCCACCCCGCCGCTGATCCAGAAGGTGCTCGACGAGCTCGAGCCGATCAAGGACCTGGCCAAGCGCTTCATCGACGAGAAGTCGGTGCTGTTCCTCGGCCGCCACGTCGGCTACCCGGTGGCACTGGAGGGTGCCCTGAAGCTGAAGGAGATCGCCTACCTGCACGCGGAGGGTTTCCCGGCCGGTGAGCTCAAGCACGGCCCCATCGCCCTCGTCGAGGAGGGCATCCCGATCTTCATCATCGTGCCCCCCCAGGGCCGCGACCAGTTGCACGACAAGGTGGTCTCCAACATCCAGGAGGTGCGCGCCCGCGGTGCGCTCACCATCGTCCTCGCGGAGGAGGGCGACCACGAGGTCGACCCCTACGCCGACGTGCTGTTCCGGCTCCCCAAGGTCTCCACGCTCCTGCAGCCGCTGGTGGCCACCGTCCCGCTGCAGATGTTCGCCTGCGAACTGGCGACGCTGAAGGGCTACGACGTCGACCAGCCGCGCAACCTGGCCAAGAGCGTCACGGTCGAGTAGCTGCCATGATCGTCGGCATCGGTATCGACGTCACCCAGGTGTCACGGTTCACCAAGGCTGCCGGACGCGACGGCCTGCTCGAGCGGGTGTTCACGCCGGGAGAGCAGGACTCCTCGATGCAGCGGATGGCGGGCAGGTTCGCGGCGAAGGAGGCCTTCGCCAAGGCACTCGGAGCTCCGACCGGCCTGGTCTGGACCGACGTGGAGGTGCGCAAGGACGCGAGCGGCGCGCCCTACTTCGCCTGCACCGGCACCGTTGCCGCGCTGGTCGCCGAACGGGGCATCGCGTCGATCCACCTCTCGATCACCCATGACGCCGGCATCGCCGCGGCCGTCGTGGTCTGCGAGTCCTGATGGACCACGGGTACACCGTTGCCCAGATCCGCCAAGCAGAGGCCGCGGCGATGGCGGTGCGCGGTCCCGACGAGTTGATGCAGCGTGCGGCCGCCGGCCTGGCAGCGGCCGTCCTCCGACGGCTCCGCGACGGCGGCGCCTACGGTGCCCGCGTGCTGCTGGTGGTCGGCTCGGGCAACAACGGGGGCGACGCCCTGTTCGCCGGCTCCCGGCTGGCGGCACGTGGGGTGGCCGTCTCGGCGTGGCGCACGGCGACGACCGTGCACGAGGCCGGCTGGGCTGCGTTCCTTGCCGCCGGCGGACGCGAGCGCGACGCCGCCGGCGCCCGCGCACAGTTGCCGCAGCAGCGCCTCGTCGTCGACGGCGTTGCCGGGATCGGCTCGCGTCCGGGACTGGAGCCGGAGGTCGCTGGCTTCGCCGAGGCCTGCCGCACCCTCGCCGTGCCGGTCGTGGCCGTTGACCTGCCGTCGGGTCTCGCGCCGGAGCCGCCATTCGCCGACGCGCCACACTTCACCGCTGCCGTAACCGTGACCTTCGGCGGCCACAAGCTCTGCCACCTGCTCGAACCGGCCCGGACGTCGTGTGGCGAGGTGGAAATGGTGGATCTCGGTCTCGAGCTGCCCGAGCCCACCGTCAGCCGGTGGACGGCAGAGGACCTCGCGGCCGCCTGGCCGGTGCCGGATGCACGCAGCGACAAGTACTCCCGCGGCGTTGTCGGCCTCGACACCGGGTCGGTCGACTACCCCGGGGCAGCGGTGCTCAGCGCAGCCGGGGCCGTCGGTGCCGGTGCGGGGATGGTGCGCTACCTCGGCCCGCTTCCCGTTGCACCGCGCGTCCTTGACCGCTTCCCGAACGTGGTCGTCGGCCAGGGTCGCGTCCAGGCCCTCGTCGTGGGAAGCGGCTGGGGAGAACGCAAGGACACCGGCGTCGTGGCCAGGGCGATGAGCGCCGGCGTTCCGATGGTCGTTGATGCCGACGCGCTGCGGCACCTCCCCACCCGGGGCGGCCATGCTGCCGCTGTGCTCACACCCCACGCTGGTGAACTGGCTCGACTCCTTGGCCTCCAGCGTGCCGAGGTCGAGGACGACCCGCTCGTGGCGGTTCGCACCGTCGCTGAGCGCACCGGCTGCACCGTCCTGCTGAAGGGATCAACCCAGTACGTGGCGACCCCGGGTGATGTCCGAGTGTGGCTGGCTGTCCCGGGTCCGGGCTGGAGCGCGCAGGCGGGCTCAGGTGACGTCCTCGCGGGGGTATGCGGGACGCTGCTCGCTGCGGGCCTCGCGCCGTTCGAGGCGGCGCTTGGTGCCGCGAGCGTCCAGGCGATGGCAGCCGGGCAGTACGCCGGTCCACTTCCCCCGCAGGACGTGGCCGAACGTGTGGCCGGCGTTGTGAGGGAAATCCTGCGGATTTTTCGCGGCACGTAAGTTCACTCCTCGCCATCGTGTGAGGTTCGGGGTTAGCCTGCTTCACGGCGGACACACCAGCGAGCCGCTTTGGTCGGGGCCACAACGGCGAGGTCACGGCTGTCACTACGTCCAGCAAGGGAGTCATATGACTACGCAAGCAGCGGCGCAGAAGGGCTCGGCCCGCGTTGCGGTGCAGAAGTTCGGCACCTTCCTGTCCGGGATGATCATGCCGAACATTCCGGCGTTGATCGCGTGGGGCATTTTCACCATGTTCTTCATTTCGGCGGGGTTCGCGCCGAATGCTGATCTGTCGACGATCGTCGGCCCGTT
>JBBRIY010000190.1:0-5731 GCA_038220215.1 Propionibacteriales bacterium | reverse complement strand
GCTCACCCCCGTGATCCGGCCCTACGCCGAGATTGCCGTCGACTCCTACGAAATCCCCGAACCCATCCGACGCCAGGTCCTGCTGCGCGACACCTACGAAGTGTTCCCGTACTCCTCCCGCACCGCCCGCGACGGTGACCTCGACCACACGGTGCCCTTCCGTCCCGGCGGGAAACGCCAAACCCGGGCCTCCAACCTCGGCCCACTCTCCCGCAAACCCCACCGGGCCAAAACCCACGCCGGCTGGGACCTGGAACAACCCCGGCCGGGAATCTTCTGGTGGAGCACTCCCGCTGGCGACCGCTACCGGGTCGGTCCCAACGGCACCAGCCGGCACTTCAGAAACCCGCGGCGCCGCCGGTTCGACGAAGCACTCTGGAAATCCGACCACGACCCCGGACCCACTACGCCTCCGTAAGCCGGAGTCGACCACTGGCTCGGCCTCCCACACGTCGAACGGATCATCGGCCACAAGCTTGGTGACTCCGACATGCGTCTGGGACCGGTGGGAGATTCGGATCGCCACCGACGGGCTGCCCGAAACATCCCCCACGAAGATGGCACCTCGACCGACAACCCGCCCGCCACGCCAGACACCAGGCTCCGGGACTGAGTTCGGGTTGCGAGGACGGTCCTTCGCTTGCGAACTCAGGGCACGGGACGAACCACGACCGGAGCCGGCTCGACCACCAGGAGCCACTCGTTGCCACGCTCGGGGCGCAGAGACACATCGTGTTGCACGGCCACGAGTCCACCGCTGGCCAGCCGTAGGTCGGTACGGCGCGAGGATCCCAGGAAGATGCTTGCTTCGACGGTGGCACGCATGCCGCGCTCGCCCGGGCGGGCGAGCCGGAGGTGCTCGGGTCGGACGAACGCCTGGTACTCCCCGTCAGGAGCTGTGCCGATGACGGGGACCGCACTCCCCCAGATCCGGGCCACCCCACCCGACACGGTTGCGGGCAGCAGGCTGGAGAGTCCGACGAAAGCTGCCACTTCTGCGGTGGCCGGGGTGAGGTAGAGCTCTTCCGGTGTTCCGATCTGCTCGATGCGGCCCTCGCGCATCACGGCTACCCGGTCGGAGATGGCGAGGGCCTCCTCCTGGTCGTGGGTGACGAACACCGTGGTCATGCCCAGCTCCTTCTGAATGCGCAGGATTTCCTCCCGCAACTGCACCCGAACCCGTGCATCGAGCGCAGACAGCGGCTCGTCGAGCAGGAGCACCTTCGGGGACGTCACCAGAGCGCGGGCCAGCGCCACCCGCTGCTGTTGACCGCCGGAAAGCTGGTGCGGGTAGCGATCGGCCAGAGCGGCCAGACCGACCAGCTCGAGGCTCTCCGCAGCCATGGTGCGGGCCCGATCCCTTGGCACCTTGCGCATGTCCAACCCGAACCGGGTGTTGTCGATCGCGGTCAGGTGCGGGAACAGCGAATAGGACTGAAACACCATGCCGATGTCGCGACGGTTCGTCGGCACACCGGTGACGTCCTCGCCATTCATCAGGATGACCCCGCCGGACGGCTCCTCGAGGCCGGCGATGAGCCGCAGGGCCGTGGTCTTGCCGCACCCGGACGGCCCGAGCAGCGACACGAACTCGCCAGGACGGATCGTCAGGTCCAGGCCGTGCAGCACCTGCGTCTGGCCGAAGGACTTTGTGACGCCGTCGAGGACGACCGTGGTGGCCACCCGTTCGGGAGCAAGAAGGGAAGACACGAGTCAGCGTTCCTTTCCGCGGGCCGCGCCGAGGTTCCCGGTACGTCCGATGAGCAACAACAGGAGGAAGCAGAACAGCAGCGAAAGCAGCGAGAAGATCACCGAGACGTACGCGTCCTGGCGGTTGACCAACACGAGTGCTGTCTGCAGGTTCTGCCGGTTCAGCAGGGACGCAATGGTGTACTCACCGAGCACCACCGCGACAGCGATCAGGGACGCAGCCAGCAGCCCACCGCGCAGGTTGGGAGCGAGCACCCGCCACACCACCGTCGGCCAGGAGGCTCCCAAGGAGCGCGCCGCCTCCGCGAGGGTGTTCAGGTTGACCGCGTCGATCGCTGCCTGAATCGAGCGGTATGCAAACGGCAGCACGGTGATCCCGTAGGCGAAGGCCAGCGTCCAGGCGCCAGTGCCGAGCGTGCGTCCGATCACCAGGTAGATCGGTGTCAGGCCGACCACCAGCACGATTGCCGGGATGGAAATCGGCAGCAGGGCGACGAACTCCATGCTGCGGCGAAGCCTCGGGTAACGCAGGTTGACCAGGATCATCGTGGGTGCCAAGAGCAGCAGCACAACGGCGACAGTCACCACCATCAGCATCGCCGAGTTGGTCAGGCCCACCCAGATCGGCTTGTAGGCCGGAGCTTTGGCCGGGTCGAGAATCGCGGCCCAGTGCACGAGGGAATGGCTGTCCCCGTCGCGCAGCGTGAATTCGAGTGCCGCCAGCAGCGGCAGCAGCACGAAGCCGCCGACGATCACGCTGATGACCACACGAGTCGCCGGATGCGGGTGGAACGAGGCGCGCGTCATCGTCGCCACCGTTCGGCCCGCCGTTGGATGAGCGCGTAGCCGGTCATGACCACGGCCATCATGGCGATCATCCCCAGCGCGAGGGCCCCGGCCAGATTCTCCCGACCGAGCACGGTCTCGCTGGTCAAGGCCGCCCGGATCTGCAGCGGCACGATCTGTGAGCCCTGACTGGCGAGGGCTGCCGCGGTGGCGTAGGCGGAGAACGAGTTGGCGAACAGGAGCAGGTAGCTGGCGGCGAACGAGGGCGCCAGCACCGGCAGTCCAATCCGGGTCCAGAAGGTCCAGCGGTTGCCACCCAAAGTCAGGTTGGCCTCAGCCCACTGGGGCTTCAGCGAATCCAGCGCAGGTCCGAACGTAATCACCATAAGCGGGATCTGGAAGTAGATGTAGGGCAGGAACAAGCCGGGCAGCTCGTACAGCCAGTTGCTGGCGCCATAGATGTTGATCCCCATGCCGGTCAGCCCCACGTTGAGCAGGGAGCTGCGTCCCATCGCCGCGATGAACACGAACGCCAGCATCACGCCGCCGAACTGGGCCAGGACGCCGGCAACGGCGTCAATCGCGCTCCGGGTCGGGTGGTGGGCCGGCACACCCAGGAGGGCGTAGCAGACCAGGGCGCCAGCAAGAGCGCCGACGGCAGCGGTCAGCAACGACAGCCAGATGCTGTTCCAGAAGGTGGTGAGGATGACCGGGTCGGCAAGGGCACTCACGTTGTCGAGCGTGAACCTGCCCGCCTTGTCGAAGAAGCCGGTGGCAACTGCGAGCACCGTCGGCACGACGAGGAACAGCACGACATAGGCGCCAAAGGGCACGAGTCCGAGCTGCGCAGGTCGCAGCCGCCGCCGGGCCCGTGGGCGGGGGGTTGCCCCGTCCACGGGTTCCGCAGCGACGGCAGCCTCGGTACTGGCTGTCGTCATCGGCGGCCCTCCGAGGGGATGGAGGGTCTCACTTGATCGCCGCAGCCCACTTCTCGCCGAGCAGCTTGCCCGCTGCGGTGCTCTGCGCCTCGGTCGGGACGACGGTGTCAGTCGGGGCTGCCGGAAGGGCTGCAGCGAGCGTTGCGTCGATCGTGCCGGCCTTGGTCATTGCCTCCATGCGGACTGGACGAGCACCGCCGGCCAGCCACAGGTTCTGCGCCTGGTCGGAGTACAGGAACTCCTGCCACAACCGGGCAGCCGCCGGGTGCGGCGCCTTCGCGAGGATGGCCTGGTTGTAGTAACCGGCGTAGCCCTTGCCCGGGAACACGACGACCTTCCAGGAGGCCTTGTCCTTGGCGTGCGCTGCGTTGAGGTAGTCCCAGTCGAAGACCACAGGGGTCTCGCCACTGGCCACCGTCGCTGTGGTCACGTCGACCTTCAGCATGTTGCCGGCCGCCGACAGCTTCGAGTAGAACTCGATGCCGTTGGTGAAGTCGTCGAGGGTCCCGCCGGTCTGCACCGTCGCGAGGCCAACCGCGGCGAAGGCTGCGCCGGCCTGGGTCGGGTCGCCGTTGATCGCGACAGCGCCCTTGTACTCGGGCTTGAGCAGATCATCGATCGTGGCAGGGGCCGTGAACTTCGCCGAGTCGTAGCCCACAGACATGTAGCCGCCGTAGTCGCCGTAGAACTTGCCGTCGGGGTCCTTGAGCGCATCGGGAATCTCGCTCCAGGTCTGCACCTTGTACGGGGCGAACAGGTCCTTGTTCTGCAGGGCAACGGTCAGGCCGAGGTCGAAGACGTCCGGTGCGGTGTCCAACCCCTCGTTGGTCTTCGCCGCCTGGATCTCCTCGGCACTCGAGATGTCGGGTGACTGCTCGGTGATGTTGATCTCGGGGTACTTCGCCTTGAACGCGTCGATGACGGCGCCGTAGTTGGCCCAGTCACGGGGAAGCGCGATGACGTTGAGGTTGCCTTCGGACTTGGCGGCCGCCTCGAGGTCGGCCATGGTGCCGAGGTCGGCGAGGCTCGTGGCCGTTGCGGCACTCTTCCCCGAGCTGGCTGGGGCGCTTGCGGGAGTGGCCGTTGCTCCGCAGCCGCTCAGGGTCAGGGTGATGGCCAGGCAGGTGGCGGCGACGCCACCGATCCTGCCGAAGTGCTGGATCATCAAGGATCCTTCCAAATTGCTCACGATGGGTCGGGCGCTTCAGGCGGCCCGGAAATCGACATCTAGCGATTTCACTCGGAAGCTATCGGCGGGTCTGGAACATGCAGCGGCGTAGAGATGAACACTCGGCGCAACTTGGATGTCAGATATCAGACGGCTGGCGCCGGCCTGACGCTCAGGAGGCACCCGGGTCGATAAGGTGGCGGTGGCGCCGACGGTGGTAGCGCGTGAGCAAGAAGGGGCCTGACGTGGACAGTTCGACCGATCTGGACGACATTCAGCCCGATGCGGACGACAACCTCCGGGAGTTCATCGACCGCCTGATCGCGCAGGGCTACACCGTCACGGACGGCGAAGGGCCTGACCCGCAGCTCATCGACCCGGGCGGCCGCGCCGTGGAGACCTGGCGCGAGGACTACCCCTACGATGAGCTCCTCGACCGCGACACCTACGAGCAGGAGAAATACCTGCTGCAGATCGAGCTGTTGAAGCTGCAGTACTGGGGCCAGGACAACGGCGTCCGCCACATCATCGTCTTCGAGGGACGCGACGCGGCCGGCAAGGGCGGCACGATCAAGCGGTTCACCGAGCACCTGAATCCGCGTGCCGCCCGCGTGGTCGCGCTCAACACGCCGACCGATCGCGAACGTGGCCAGTGGTACTTCCAGCGGTACGTGCAGCACTTCCCCACCGACGGTGAGATCGTGCTCTTCGATAGGTCCTGGTACAACCGCGCGGGGGTCGAACGGGTGATGGGTTTCTGCACCCAGGACCAGTACGAGACCTTCATGAAGCAGACTCCGGAGTTCGAGCGGCTTATCGTTGACGCCGGCATCCACCTCACCAAGTTCTGGTTCTCGGTCACCCAGCGCGAGCAGCGGACGCGGTTCGCGATCCGCCAGATCGACCCCGTGCGCCGGTGGAAGCTGTCGCCGATGGACCTGGAGTCGTTGGGTCGCTGGAGTGAGTACACCGCAGCGAAGGAGGCGATGATCGTCCACACCGACACCGACCACGCCCCCTGGATCACCGTGCGCAGCAACGACAAGAAGCGTGCACGCCTCAACGCGATGCGCTACTTCCTCGACCAGTTCGAGTACGAGGGCAAGGACCCGACTGTGGTGAGCGTCCC